>NZ_JAZHDB010000227.1:0-10038 GCF_036584575.1 Desulfolutivibrio sp. | reverse complement strand
CATCGACAACCGCGACCTGACCACCGTGCGGCCCATCGCCACCGAGGTCGGGGTGCTGCCGCGCACCCACGGCTCCTGCCTGTTCACCCGGGGCGAGACCAAGTCCCTGTGCGTGGCCACGCTGGGCAGCACCGGCGACGAGCAGAAAATCGAAACGCTCACCGGCGACTCCTCCAAGCGTTTCATGCTGCACTACAACTTCCCGCCCTACTGCGTGGGCGAGGTCAAGATGCTGCGCGGCCCGTCCCGGCGCGAGATCGGCCACGGCGCCCTGGCCGAGCGCTCCATCCAGCAGGTGTTGCCGTCCTCCGAGGACTTCCCCTTCACCATCCGGGTGGTCTCCCAGGTCATGGAGTCCAACGGCTCCTCGTCCATGGCCTCGGTGTGCGGCGCCAGCCTGGCGCTCATGGACGCCGGCGTGCCCATCACCCAGCCCGTGGCCGGCATCGCCATGGGGCTCATCAAGGAAGGCGACGAGTTCCACGTGCTCACGGACATCCTCGGCGACGAGGACGCCATGGGCGACATGGACTTCAAGGTGGCGGGCACCCACGACGCGGTGACCGGCATCCAGATGGACATCAAGATCACCGGCATCCCCCAGGCGGTCATGCGCAAGGCCCTGTACCAGGCCCGCGACGCCCGCCAGCATATCCTGTCCAAGATGAACGAGGTTCTGGCCGCCCCCAGGCCCGAACTGTCCCCCAATGCGCCGCAACTGGCCGTGGTCATGGTCAACCCGGAAAAGATCCGGGAGATCATCGGCCCGGGGGGAAAGATGATCAAGGCCATCACCGCCGAGACCGGCGCCTCCATCGACATCGAGGACTCGGGCAAGGTCAGCATCTTCGCCCCCACCCTCGAGGCCCTGGAAAAGGCCAAAGAGCGCGTGATGTACTTCGACCAGAAGGCCGATGTGGGCCGCAACTACCAGGGCACGGTCACCAAGGTTTTGGACTGCGGCGTGGTGGTGGAGATCCTGCCCGGCCTGGACGGACTGGTGCATGTCTCGCAGCTTGACACCGAGCGCGTGGAAAACGTGGCCGACGTGGTCAAGCTCGGGCAGCCCATGGAGGTCAAGGTTCTGGATGTCGAGTCCAACGGCCGGGTGCGCCTGTCGCGCAAGGCCGTGCTCTTCGAGGAGCAGGGCCGCCCCTACGACCCGGCCGACTATCCCAAGACCGGCGGCGCCCGCCGCCCGGGCGGGGATCGCGGCGGACGCGGCGGAGACCGCTTCGGCGGACGCGGCGGGGATCGCCGGGACCGGCGCTAGGCGCGAAACGTATGGAGTAGGAAAAGCCTCCGGCGGCCAAAGGGGCGCGGCCCCTTTGGAATCCCGTACCGGGGGAAGAAGAGGCGACGGGGAACCTCCCATGGGAGGTTCCCCGTTTTTTTCTAGTGGACACATTGGCTGGAAGCAGCACACCAAGGGTGTTGTGATCCGCAGATTCATTTTTTTGGTTTCCCTCTACACGGACAAATTTCTTTCGTTGGACAGGTCGCAAAGCCGCTTATCATGCAATCGCACGGACCTTTCCCCCGTCTTGTCTCTTGACAAATTCAATGATTCAGAAAATTATGTTTTTCACGGCGATCTCATGGCTATCCATCTCATTTTATACCATTCTTCCAGGCGAACCGGTTGTTCGCGGCAGCCCCCTGGTGCGTCATGACGATCATGGTTCCTTTGATGTACTTGAAACTTGTTCCTTCGAGAATTATCCTATGGTCAAGAGAATTGCGGATTGGCTTGAAAAATTCAGCGTCGGGGCCATGCTCATCGGGCTTTTTCAAAACCGTCCGATTGGAGTCGGCATAAGCCTCGCGCTTCTGGCCATGAGCCTCTTCCTTACACGGAGGGCAAAATGACGACATGGATTTTGGCGACATTGGCGGCAGTCGTGGTTTTTCTCTACGGTCTTCACCTGGTGAAGCAGGAAAAAAAACGCAAACATTCCTGACCCCCTGACCGGGGGGAAACGAACCATCCACAGGCATGACGGGGAACCTCCCATGGGAGGTTCCCCGTTTTTTTGACAACCTTCCGCCTGGCTTCATGAAATCGCCACGCGAACTTGAAGCAACCATCACACGCCGCGCGTAGCTTTCCTGTGAGCAACGGCCCGCTGCACGGCCGACCCACAAGGAGAGCACCCCCGATGTTCAGCCATTTCTTCGGTCACTACCTGCTGGAAAAAAAACACATCACCGCCGACCAACTGCGCGAGGTTCTGGCCTTGCAGGATTCCGTGCGGGTCAAGATCGGCATCCTGGCCATCGACGCGGGCTACATGACCGCCGAGCAGGTGGAGACCGCCCACCGCCTCCAGGCCACCTTCGACATGCGCTTCGGCGAAATCGCCATCGGCAAGGGCTACCTCACCGAGGACCAGCTCACGGACCTTTTGTCCCGGCAAAGCAAACGCCACCTGCTGGTCAGCCAGGCCCTGGCCGACAAGGGCATCATGAGCTTCGAGGACATCGAGCGGGTGCTGGCCGCCTATCGCCGCGACTCGGGTCTTTCCGAGGCCGAATACGAGGCCCTCAAGGAAAACGACATGGACGCCGTGGCCGCCTCCCTGGCCCGGATGCCCGAGCTTGGCGACCCCGAGGTCTATGCCGATTATTTCGCGCTTTTCACCCGCAATCTGGTGCGCTTCATCGATCCGGGCATCGTCATCCGCCGGGCCGAAAAGGTGGTCGCCACCCCCTTCGGGCATCTGGTGCATCAGGAGATGGACGGCCGCTTCAAGATTTTCACCGGTTTTTCCGGATCAGGCCCGGCCATGGCCGAATTCGCGGCGCGCTACGCCAAGATGCCCATGGACGGCTTCGACGACATGGCCCGGGACGCCCTGGGGGAATTCATGAACGTGCAAAACGGGCTGTTCCTCTCCAAGCTGTCCAACGACTGGGTGGAGCTTGAGCTTCTGCCCCCCGAATGCCAAAGCGACGGCGCCATCCGGGCCGTGGGCGTGGCCTACGCCATCCCGTTTAGCCTGCCGTTTGGAGAATTCACCTTTTTCATCGGCCTTGGGTCGCCGATTTTCAATTAGCCGCAGCGCAAAGGAGCACATGCCATGGCCCGCATCCTCGTGGTGGATGATTCCGCCGTCTCTCGCAAAAGCCTCAAGGAAATCCTGGAACACGCCGGTCATGAGATCGTCGGCGAGGCCGGAGACGGCCAGGACGCCCTGGAGAAATACAAAACCCTCAAGCCCGATCTGGTGACCATGGACATCACCATGCCCCGGGTCAGCGGCATCGAGGGCTTAAAGAACATCGTGGCCGCAGACGAAGAGGCCCGGGTGGTGATGATCAGCGCCCTGGGCCAGGGGGCCAAGATCTTGGAGGCCCTGCAAAACGGCGCCCGCCACTACCTGACCAAGCCGTTTGAAGCGGACAAGGTGCTGGACGCCGTGTCTGAGGTGCTGGCCGCCTGACGTCGGCGGCGCGGGCATGGTTTTACAATATATATAAATATATATTGGGTATGGGGCGGACAAGGCGCTGGACGCCGTGGCCGAGGCGCCGGCCGCCTGACGCCCCATGTTTTGCGTAAATCCTCGCTGGGGAACGCCTCCGGCGGCCAAAGGGCAAAGCCCTTTGGAAACCCTGCTCCACGCCCTGCCTCCATAACTGATCTCCTCCCGGGCGCGCGGGCATCCCGCGCGCCCACACCGCAGCGCCCAGCGAGGTACCCCATGTCCGCAACCCTGGCCGCCTTCACCCCCGCCGACCTGTCAAGCGAAGACCAGTCCATCAAAAGCCTCGTGGAACAGGCCATGACCTTCAAGGCCTCGGCCCTGGGCGGCGCGGTCCACGCTTTTTTCAAGGAACATCCCGACGCCGACGGCGTGGCCGTGCTGGACGGCGACCGCCCGGCCGGGCTCATCATGCGCAACGAGTTCTACCAAAAGCTCGGCTCCCTCTATGGCCGCGACCTGTTCATGACCCGGCCCATCCGGCTGCTCATGAACTCGGCGCCGCTCATTGTGGAGGTATCCGTGGACGTATCCTCCATCGCCGTCATCGCCATGAACCGCGACCCCAACCATCTCTACGACATGGTGCTGGTCACCGAGGATGACCGCTACCTGGGGGTGGTCAGCATCAAGCGCTTCATGCTGGAGCTGTCGCGCGGCCGGGGACGGCAGATCGAACTGTTAAACGAACAGCAGGAGATCCTGCGCCTGGCCAATGAGGCCGAGATCACCCACCGGCAGCAGATCGAGACCAAAAACAACGAACTGCGCGACCGCAACGAGGCCGTGAAAAACCTGTTGGACAACGCCGGACAGGGCTTTTTGTCGTTCGGCGCGGACCTGGCCATCTCCGAGGAATACAGCCTGGAGTGCGTCCAGCTTTTCCGAGTGCAGGTCGGCGGCCGCCGCTTCCCGGATCTTCTGGCCCGGCACCTGCCCCCCGAGGCCCAAACCACCGTGGCCGAGGTGCTGGGCGGCATTTTTCGTGCGGCCAAGCCCTTGCAGCAAAAGGTCTTCCTGTCGCTTCTGCCGGGGGAGATGACCATCCACGACCGGGCCGTGCGCGCCCAGTACAAGCTCATCAACCGTCAGGACGAAATCCGGATGATGGTCATTTTGACCGACGTCACCGAGAAAAAGCGCCTGGAACGGGAGATGGCCGAGGAGCGAAACAACGTCAAGATGGTGGTCCGGGCCCTGTCCCGGCAGTCCGAGGTGCTCTCCGCCATGGCCACCTTCCGGGAGTTCGCCGGAAATCTTGGCCCGGATGTCGCCGCTCTCGGGCCTAACGACTGCGCCGCCACGGCCCTGGCCGAGATCTTTCGCCAGGTGCATACCTTCAAGGGCGACTTCGCCCAGCTTGGGCTGCATAACACCGCCGCCGCCCTGCACGAGACGGAAAATGCCCTGGCGGCCATGGCCGCAGGCCAAACGCCGCCGACCCGGGAGACCCTGGCGGACGCGCTGGCGGATCTGGACGCCGAACTGATCCTGGAACGGGATGTGGCCATCCTGGTCGGCATCCTCGGCGAATCCTTCTTCGGCGGCAGCGAGAGCCTGCGGGTGGACAAGCGCGCCCTGCTAGATCTGGAGGCCCGGGTGGGTTCGCTTCTGTCCGGGGCCGCGCGGGAGGCCGTTTTGGCCGAGTTGCGGGTGCTGCGCCGCCACAACGTCAAGGACATCCTGGCCCCCTACGGCGACTATCTGGCCGGTCTGGCCGAGCGCCTGGAAAAGGCCGTGGCCCCGCTTGTCGTCACCGGCGACGAGGTGTTCGTGGACCGGGAGCCCAGGGAGGCGTTCGTCAAGGCCCTGGTGCATGTGTTCCGCAACATGATCGACCACGGCCTGGAGGACATGGACGAACGCCTGGCCACGGGCAAGCCCGAGACCGGGACCATCGCCTGCCATGTGGCCCGTGCCGGGGAAGACCTGGTGCGCCTGACGGTGTCCGACGACGGCCGGGGCATCGATGTGGACCGGGTGCTGGCCAAGGCCGTGCAAAAGGGGCTGGTGACGCCCCAGGCGGCCGTGAGCATGGCGCCGGAGGCGGTCTACGACCTGCTTTTCCGGGACGATTTCTCCACCCGCGACGAGGTCAGCCTGCTCTCCGGCCGGGGGGTGGGCCTGGCGGCGGTCCGGGCCGAGGCCGAACGCCTGGGCGGGGCCGTCCGGGTGGAGTCAGAGCCCGGCCGGGGGTCGCGATTCATCTTCACCCTGCCGCTTTTCCCGGACGAGGGTATGGCGCAAGCGGGCCGGGCTACGGCGTAACACGGCTGCGGGTTTGGCACTGCGTAGGGACGGGATCCGGGGTGCATCGCATCCCGGATCCCGTGTTCGCCATGAATACGGCGCTGGCCTGGGTTATTTCTTGCCCAGCCAAGCATCCACCTGGGCAGGGTTCTCATTGATGAATTTCACGGCATTCTTGTAAGGATCAGCCCCCTTTTTCTGATTGAGGGCCATGACCGTCTGGAGCTGCCCGGCGTCCTTCCATTGGAAGCGGTCCAGAAAGGCATACACCTCGGGCATGTCCTTTTTCAGGCCTTTGCGTACGATGGTGTCGATCTCCTCGGCCTCACCCAGGACTTTTTTGGGATCTGCGAGATTTTTCAATTCCCAGCGGCCATATTTCCAATGCGGGGCCCAGCCCGTGACCACAATCCACTTCTTATGCTTGATGGCGTCGGCCAGGGCGGCGGTCATGGTCGCGCCCGACCCCTCCACCAGAGTATAGTCGGACAGGCCGTATTCCTTGAGGGCCTTTTCAGACAGGCGCATGAGCCCCGCCCCGGGGTCGATGCCGATGATTTTCCCATCAAACTTGGCGGCGTTCCCTTTGAGGTCGGCGATGGAGTCGATGGTCACGTAGCTTGGCGTCACCCAGAAAAGCCCGGCGCCCGTGGCCAAGGGCCCCAGGTTCTCCACCTTGTCACCGAGCTTTTCATAATATTCCTTGTGGGTCACGGGTAGCCAGGCTGTGACCATGGCGTCCACGTCGCCCGTGGCCACGGCCTGCCACATGGCGGCGGCGGCCACGGGCAGCATCTCCACCTCGTAGCCCATTTTCTCCTTGAGCACGGCGGCGACCACATTGGTTGTGGTCAAGGCGCAATCCCATTCCACATAGGCCAACTTGACCTTTTTCCCCGAGGCCAGGGCGGGAACAGAAAGCACCAGGCACAAGGCCAACGCCGTCAGGCCGGAAAGGAAGTTGTGTTTGATCATGCATTCTCCTTTGTACGCTTGAAGGTTTTGCGCCATGCGGCGCTTATTGTCGCGCACCGGCCTTTTGCAGCACGCGATCCAATATGACGGCCACGATGACGATGCACAGGCCCGCCTCGAAGCCACGGCCCATTTCCAGTCGCTGGATGGCCTTCCAGACCTCGCCGCCCAATCCCCTGGCCCCGATCATGGCCGCGATGACCACCATGGACAGGGCCAGCATCACCGTCTGGTTGATCCCGGCCATGATGGTGGGCATGGCCAGGGGCAGTTCCAGCTTGATCAGTTTCTGCCACCTGGAGGAGCCGAAGGCGTCGGCGCATTCGGACAGCTCGGGGGGAACCTGCTTGATGCCCAGGCAGGTGAGCCGGATGGCCGGGGGAATGGAGAAGATCACCGTGGAAAAGATTGCGGCCACCTTGCCAAGACCGAAAAACGGGATGGCCGGGATGAGATAGACGAACGCGGGCATGGTCTGCATCACGTCCAAAACGGGCATGACCAGGCGTTCCGCGCCTCTGCTCAAGGCTGTGGCCACCCCCAGAGGGACGGCGACGCTGATGGCCGCCAGGGTGGCGACCAGCACCAGGGCCAGGGTGGAAACCGTGGCCTCCCACAGCCCCATGTTCCAGATGAGCAAAAGGCCGACGAGGGAAAACGCCGTCACCGTGCGACTGCGGGAGAGCCATAGGGCCAACCCCGCGATGACCAGGATGAGCAGCCAGGGCGGCAAGGCCAAAAGACCGGCCTCCGCCATGTCCAGGCCGTAGCCGACCAGGGAGGCGAAGGCCTTGGTGAACAGCGAACAATGCGTCACGAGAAAGTCGATGACGGCCTCCATGGCCTCGCCGATAGGAAGTCTGGGAATGTTCATTGGGTGCGCCCCCGATCCGCCATGGCCCCCAGAAGCGCTCCACGGATGACCACCCCTCGAAGTCTGCCCTGTCCGGAAACCACAGGCAGGGGATAGGGCAGGTTGTGCAAAACGGAGATGAGTTCCTGGGCCGGGGTCTCGGGTCGCGCCACCTGCATGTCCGTGACCAGAATGCTTTCCAGATCCCTCTCCCCGCGCAGTGCAGCGCTTGCCGCGTCGTCGGCCGTGACGAAACCCCGGAGCCGGTGCTCGTCGTTGAGAACGAACAAGGTGGAAATGCCCGCCTTTTTCATCTTGCGCAGGGAGGCCCGGGGACCGTCGCTCCTGCGATAGGCCACGGCCGTAACCGGAATCATGACCGATTCGGCCGTCAGCACCTTGGTGATGTCCACCTCGGCCACGAAGCGCTCCACATAGTCGTCGGCCGGATCTGTGAGGATTTCCTCCGGGGTGCCGGTCTGGACGATGGCCCCGTCCTTCATGAGTACGATGCGATCACCAAGTTTCAAGGCCTCGTCGAGATCGTGGGAAATGAAGACGATGGTCTTGCGCATGGTCTCCTGAAGGGAGAGAAGCTCGTCCTGCATGTCCCGGCGGATCAACGGGTCCAGGGCCGAGAAGGCTTCGTCCATAAGCAGAATATCCGGGTCCAGGGCCAGAGCCCGGGCCAGGCCGACGCGCTGCTGCATGCCGCCCGACAGTTGCCGGGGGAGCGCGTCGCTCCAGCCGTCCAGACCGACCTGGGACAGGGCCGCCAGGGCGCGCGGCCTGCGCTGCGCCGGTTCCAGGCCTTTGATTTCCAGGCCGTATTCGGCGTTTTGCAGCACGGTGCGATGGGGAAACAGGGCAAAATTCTGAAAGACCATGCCGGTTTTGGCCAGACGCAGCGACCGAAGCTCTGCGGCATCCAAAGAGGTGACGTCGATGCCGTCGATGACGATCTTTCCGGCCGTGGGCTCGATGAGCCGGTTGAGGCAACGCAGGAGGGTGGATTTGCCGGAACCCGACAACCCCATGACGACCACGATCTCGCCCTCGTCCACATCAAAGGAGGCCTTGGCCACGCCAACGCCGAGTCTGGTTTGCTCGAGGATGTGCTGTTTTGAAAGTCCCTTATCGAGCATGTCCAGGGCCCGCTCGGGCTTTGGGCCGAAGACCTTGCTCAGGTTATCCACAACAATTTTTTTCATGAAACCTTCCCATGTTCATATAAAAAAACAGAAATTCAAAGAACTTTTACCTTGTCTTATCATCCAGCATAACACCTATCAAAAGGACGTCAACATCGAAACCAGCACGACTAAAATACGTTAAAATAATGCACTGCAGATTGATTGAATCAAAGTATACGTCTTTATTTTTTATAAATCAGGACACAATACTTAATAAAATTTATATAAATAATGTAAAATTAAATTTATAAAGAAAAAATTTATGCAAAAAAATTCATTGCTATGTTGTATGATCAAAAATTCATTCATATAATTTTTCATCCTGTTTATTCCTCCAACGTTTTACGCAGGGGAGCGCAGGACAGGTGGCATCCGTCTGAACCGGACGCCTGCGTCAGGGGAAAAATCGCCTGAGCGCCCTCGGACCGGGTCGTCCGCCGTCGCCAGACAGGGATCATGGCCCTGGCCGCAAAGAGGCGATTCGGGTGGACACGTCATGGGAAAATACTCACGAGCCCCGACGCCGCCGGGCATACCGACGCTGCCGGGCCGCGCCACATGACCACGGACCGCTGTGGGCCAAGGCACACGCGCAGGGAGGAAACGGTTGTCGAATGTCCGAACATGGACAGGGAACGAATGCGGAAATCTTGAAAAGGTGGACTATGTTCAGACGGATGAAAATGCCCGGTTAGAGAAATGCCGGGGATTTACGTCTCCATCTGTGGGGAAGCCCTTTGAGGGGGGGGCCGTACGAGAGAAAACGCCCGCTTCGGATGACTGTGAGTGGAACCCGATGAAACCTCAGGGCGCCGGGGACGGCGGCGCCCCCAAATCCGGCTGATACGGGGACAGGGACGACGGCGCCCGGGCAGAAGGCAAGACGGGCGGCGGCGCCTGGGTTTGCACGGCAGGATTCGCCTGCCCGGCCGGGGCGTGTTGATATGCCGGGGTCGCAGACGTCGGCCGGGGGGCTAGGTCCGAAGCGGGCGCGGCAATGGACACGTCGTAGCTGTAGGTCGCGCTCTGGGTGCGCACCGTGATCCGAACCCAGCCTATCCCTGCGTTGGCCGGAAAATAGACGTACCCGGCCGTGAGGCCGTAGGGGGACGCCGGGACCGGCCGCAGGGCCAGGGTCTCAAGCTCCGTCTGGATGCCCCGGCGCAGTTGATATCTGGCCTCGGGCATGGAGGTCGCCGCGCCCGTGACCGCGCCGATGCCGCCGCCGATAAGCGCCCCGCGCCACAGGGCGTCGCCGCCGCCTGCGGCGGCGCCGATCAAA
>NZ_JAZHDB010000226.1:0-10157 GCF_036584575.1 Desulfolutivibrio sp. | reverse complement strand
AGAACTGTCTGGTTGAAGTAATCGATAATTTCACTGGGCAGACTGAGCGAGTTGTGGCCCCCCGTTGCGCAGCCCCTGCGCGTCAGCCCCACGGACCCCGTGGGCAAGGCCTCGGAGGAGCCCCTGTCCGGGGCCGGGAACCTCCCCGGCGGCGGCAAGGCCCTGGGAAACTAGGGCGGCTGGCCCTTCGCCGATGACGCCGGGGGCGGTGACGCCGCCCGGAGCCTGCCTCCCGGAATGGCAGGCGGCGTGCCCGGGGAACACGTCCCGGCGGCGGGACGACGGGACGACGTGCGCCAGCGGGCCCGGTTTTCGGATTCGGCCAAGGCCCCGGCCGACTGCCGGTGTTCCCTCCGTATCATTATATATGAACGTCGCGGTCGGCAGGGCGGGCCGGGTTCTGGCGGGCGCATGTCCATGGCGCATGTCCATGGCGCATGTCCATGGCGCATGTCCATGGCGCACGTCCATGGCGCACGTCTTGGGGGGGGTTGCAATTCCCTGGCGGGTTGGCGAAGGTGGCGGCATGAGCATGAGCCTGGAAAAAAACTGGAAGGTGCGCGGCCAGGAAGGCGGCGCGGCGGGATTCGGACATCGCCTGGGCGTCTCCGATCTGGTGGTGGATCTGTTGCGCGGCCGGGGGCTTTCGACCGTGGAGGAGATGGACATTTATCTGTCGCCGGGATTGCGGCATCTCATGCCGCCGGGGGAGATTCCGGGGCTGACGCGCGGGGCCGAGGTCGTGGCGGCGGGTCTTGCCGCCGGGAAGCGGCTGGCCGTGTGGGGCGATTACGATGTGGACGGGGTGACCGGCACGACGCTTCTGCTGGATTTTTTGCGGCAACGGGGCCTCTCGGCGGCTTGGCACATCCCGAACCGGCTGGAAGAGGGCTACGGGCTCAACATGGCCGGGATCGAGGCCCTGGCCCGGGACGGGGTTTCCCTGCTGGTGACGGTGGACTGCGGCATCACCAACGTGGCCGAGGTGGCCCGGGCCAGGGAACTGGGGATGACGGTGGTGGTCACGGACCACCATCTGCCCGGGCCGGAGCTGCCACCTGGGGATGCGGTGTGCGACCCCAAGTTGTCGGAGAACGCCGGGAGCGATCTGGCCGGGGTGGGGGTGGCCTTTTTCCTGGCTGCGGCGCTCAACCGCATGCTCCCGGGGACGCCGTGCGACGTGCGCAGGCTCCTGGATCTGGTGGCCATGGGGACGCTGGCCGACGTGGTGCCGCTACGGGGCCAGAACCGGATTCTGGTCAAAAACGGGCTGTTGCTCCTGTCGGAGGCGCTGCGGCCCGGGGTTCGGGCCCTGCGCGAGGTCTGCGGGCAGACGCCGGGGACGCCCATCGGGGCGGGGCAGGTGGGCTTCGGCCTGGCCCCGCGCATCAATGCCGCCGGGCGCATGGGTCGGGCGGATGCGGCCATGGACCTGCTTCTGGCCGGGGACATGGACACGGCCAGACCCCTGGCGGCCTTTCTGGACCAGGAAAACACCGAGCGCCGCCAGGAGGAGGAGCGCATCCTTGAAGAAGCCCGGGCCCAGGCGGCGACGTTCCCCGGCCGGGCCTCCCTGACCCTGCACGGGCCGGGCTGGCATTCGGGGATCATCGGCATCGTGGCCTCGCGCATCGTGGACGCCACGCACAAGCCCACCCTAATCGTGACCGAGGAGGGCGGGGCCCTCAAAGGGTCGGGCCGCAGCATCTCCGTGTTGGATCTGCACGAGGCCCTGACCGAGGTGTCGGATCTGTTCAGCAAATTCGGCGGGCACCGGCAGGCGGCGGGCTTTTCCCTGGCAGGTGGCGACGTCGCGGCCTTGCGGGAGCGTTTCGAGGCGGCCGTGGTGCGGCGCATCGGGGCCGATCCCATCCCGCCCGTGCTGACCCTGGACGGCGAACTGGGTTTTTCCCGCATCGACGCCGGACTGGTGCGGGAGATCGAGCTTTTGCAGCCGTTTGGGCCGGGCAATCCCGAACCGCTTTTTTCCTCGCCGCCGGTTACGGCCCTGTCCCGACGGACGTTCGGGGGGGGCGGCGACCATGTGGTGGTGTCGCTTCGCGACGAAACGGCCCAGGTGACCCTGCGGGGCAAGGGCTGGCGAATGGCGGGCGAAATCGCCGAGGCCATGGTAGGCCGGGCTGTGCTGGTGGCCTTCACGCCGCGCCTGGACACCTACGACGGACTGCCCAGGATCGAACTGCGGATCAAGGATGTCAAGGATATCAAGAGTTCGGGGAGCTAGGTTCACTTTTTGAAAAAGTTGAGTTCAACTTTTTTAACCGTAAAAAATTTTATACCCGCGTCAAAAAACCACCGTTTTTCCCTTGCCAACGACATGGGCCAGGCGTAAAAAGGCCTCACGCATCCGCGCGAAGGGTTCCGTTTTTTTGGGGAAAACCTCGCGAAGGATGGCAGGCATCGGCATCTGGTTGCAATGTGTAAAACGGAGGAAGGAACATGAAGCGTTTGACCCTTGCTTTGGCGGCCATTTTGGTCCTGGGCTGCTTCGCCAGCGCCCAGGCGGCCACCGAAGTGAAGATGACCGGTGATTTTCGTGTGTATGGAAACTGGTGGAGCGGCCGCAACTTCACCGGCTGGTCCAATGAGTTCAACGGCGGCTCCGCTGCCGGAACCCAGACCGAAGACGACTTCGGCGTCAACCAGCGCTTTCGCCTGCGCACCGACTTCGTGGCCAACGAGGCCCTGAAGTTCCGCTTGGGCATCCGCGTGAACAACCAGTGGTGGGGCCGCGGCACCCTGACTGCCGACGCGCCTGCCGTGTCCATTGACGTGTACCAGGCCTTCCTGCAGTTCAAGTGGCCGGACACCGACATCGAGATCACCGCTGGCCGTCAGCCCCTGGCCCTGCCCCAGAGCGGCTACTTCGACGGCGGGCTGGTCTTCGACTCCGAAGCCGCCGCCCTGGTGATCACCGCTCCCCTGGTGCCCGACACCCTGGGCCTCTTGATCGGCTACAGCCGTTTCTATGACGACGGCCAGTGGGACGCCACCACCACCCAGGTGTCCGATGAGTTGGATCTGTTCTTCATGGCCCTGCCCATCACCCTGGACGGCTTCAGCATCACCCCCTGGACCGCTCTGGGCATCGGCGGCCGCAATGCCGACTACGACACCACGGTAGCCGCGAACCTGGTCACCCCGGGCTTCAGCGATGTGGGTTGGAAGAACAAGCAGAACATGTATTGGTGGTTGGGCGGCGCGATCGAGATCGACGTCCTTGATCCCATCAAGTTCTACGCCGACGTGATCTACGGCCAGGGCGCCATGAGCGATCGCAAGGTCAATCAGCGCTCTGGCTGGTTCATTGATGCCGCCATCGAATACACCGGCTGGGATGTCCTGACCCCGTCCGTGTTCGGCTGGTGGAGCACCGGTGAGGACGGCTCCTGGAGCAACGGCAGCGAGCGCATGCCCTACACCGTGCCCTCCTGGAATGCTGGAGCCTCCTTCCTGTTCGACGGCGGACAGGAACTCGGCGCTGACAGCAACATGTACATGAACCCGATCGGCACCTGGGGTATCGGCCTGTCCCTGAAGGACATCTCTTTCATCGAGAAGCTGACCCACCGCATCACCTTCGCGTACGTGCATGGCACCAACTCGTCCAAGGCCATCCGGGCCACGAACTACACCAACTACGCGATCACCGCTTCCGGCTTGGCCGTGCCCATGACCGGCGCCACGGTGAGCCCATCCTACTATGGTGTGGATTACTCCTATCCCAGCTATTCCTCCAACGGCCTGTTCGCCATGGGCCGCGACCTGACCGCCAGCGAGTACGTGATCGGAGTGAACTTCGACCACAAGTACATGATCTATGAAAACCTGGCCGCCATCGTCGAGACCGGCTATGCCCACGGCGACTTCCAGAAGAGCGTGTGGGGTTCGCGCTTGGTCAACAAGTCCCAGGACGCCTGGCGCGTGGCCTTCGGCCTGCAGTACAAGTTCTAATGAAAGTGTGACCGGATACTGCCGATGCCGTGGCCGGAACCTTCGGGTTCCGGCCTTTTTTTGTGCGCCCGGCAGGGCGCGTGGTGCGTAAGCGCCATCCGGTCAAGCATGGTGCTTGGCTGGTGACGTGGGGGTGAAAGTCCTCTCTAGACCCGGCAGGAACTGGGCGTCGGACGCCGCAGGGTGCAAAACGTGGCGTGAATCGCCGTGGTCCGGAACCATACGCCCGTGGGGCGGGAGGACGGAGACCTTTCGGCGCCAGCCTGCCTGTGTTTGCGTGCCGGAGCGGCGCCATCTCGGGCGCACGGGTCGCCCACGGGCAACTCGTCAGGACGTGGGGAAGGAGGGCGGCCGGGCAGGATGTGCACCCAGGGGCGGACGTCTCGGCGTGGCTGTGGGGAGAGCCATTGTGCACAGCGATGGGGCGGAAGGGACGGCAGACGGCTCGCATTAGTCATAATATTATGAAATCATGGATAAATATTGAATTGCACCGAGAGGTAGAATTATTTGTACCAGTGTCAAATTTACAGCCATTTCCCCTTGCATGTGTTTTCTGATTGGGCTAAAGCTTGCACATGCTTTCACAGAGGGTGATCAGTTTACATCGACTGATCCTGTGGAGGTTCGCATCGGCAATCGGCACATATCCAAACCATGGAGGAAGGAACATGAAACGTTTGACCCTTGCTTTGGCGGCCATTTTGGTCCTGGGCTGCTTCGCCAGCGCCCAGGCGGCCACCGAAGTGAAGATGACCGGTGATTTTCGTGTGTATGGAAACTGGTGGAGCGGCCGCAACTTCACCGGCTGGTCCAATGAGTTCAACGGCGGCTCCGCTGCCGGAACCCAGACCGAAGACGACTTCGGCGTCAACCAGCGCTTTCGCCTGCGCACCGACTTCGTGGCCAACGAGGCCCTGAAGTTCCGCTTGGGCATCCGCGTGAACAACCAGTGGTGGGGCCGCGGCACCCTGACTGCCGACGCGCCTGCCGTGTCCATTGACGTGTACCAGGCCTTCCTGCAGTTCAAGTGGCCGGACACCGACATCGAGATCACCGCTGGCCGTCAGCCCCTGGCCCTGCCCCAGAGCGGCTACTTCGACGGCGGGCTGGTCTTCGACTCCGAAGCCGCCGCCCTGGTGATCACCGCTCCCCTGGTGCCCGACACCCTGGGACTGTTGATCGGCTACAGCCGTTTCTATGACAACGGCAACTTTGACGCCACCACCACCCAGGTGTCTGATGAGCTGGACCTGTTCTTCATGGCCCTGCCCATCACCCTGGACGGCTTCAGCGTGACCCCGTGGACCGCCCTTGGTGTCGGCGGCCGCAATGCCAACTACGACAGCCTGGTGGCCGCCAACCTGGTCACCCCGGGCTACTTCGCCCCGGGCTGGAGCAAGAACCAGAATGCGTATTGGTGGTTGGGCGGCGCGATCGAAGTCGACGCCCTTGATCCCATCAAGTTCTATGCTGACGTGATCTACGGCCAGGGCGCCATGGCTGACCGCCAGGTCAACAACCGCGCTGGCTGGTTCATTGACGCCGCCATCGAATACACCGGCTGGGATGTCCTGACCCCGTCCGTGTTCGGTTGGTGGAGCACTGGTGAGGACGGCTCCTGGCGCAATGGCAGCGAGCGTATGCCCTACACCGTTCCTTCCTGGAACGGCGGCACCTCCTTCCTGTTCGACGGCGGACAGGAACTCGGCGCCGACAGCAACATGTACATGAACCCGATCGGCACCTGGGGCTTGGGCCTTTCCTTGAAGGACATCTCCTTCATCGAAAAGCTGACCCACCGCATCACCTTCGTGTACGTGCAGGGAACCAACTCGTCCAAGGCCTTCCGCAACGTGAACTACGCCAACTACCTGATCAACGCCGCTGGCTTGGCCGTGCCCATGACCGGCGCGTTCAACCGGCCCGCGTACTACGGCGTGGACTACAGCTATCCCGGCTACACCTCCAACGGCCTGTTTTCCATGGGCCGCGACCTGACCGCCAGCGAGTACGTGTTCGGACTGAGCTTCGACCACAAGTACATGATCTATGAGAACTTGGCTGCCATCATCGAGACCGGCTACGCCCACGGCCATTTCCAGAAGAGCGTGTGGGGCCCCCGTCTTGCCAACAAGGCGCAGGACGCCTGGCGCGTGGCCTTCGGACTGCAGTACAAGTTCTAATGAAAGTGTGACCGGATAATGCCGATGCGGCGGCCGGGATCTTCGGATCCCGGCCGTTTTTTTGTGTGCGCCCGGCAGGGCGCACACACTTGGAGGTGAAAGTCCTCTCCAGGCCCGGCAGGGGGAACTGGGAGCCGGACGGCAAGGGTGTTCACCTCGAGGTGGATTCTGAGGAACCCGCAGGCATCGCGGTCGACGGCAGATACAGAAGCGTGGGCTGGGATGGCCGCGACCATGCCGGAGGGAATGGGACAAATTCCCCGGGAACAGGGTGACGGCCCGCCATGCGTCACGGCGTGTACGGAGCGCTTCGATCCACGGCGGCAAAGGCTGAAGGAAGCAGTGGTCGAACGCGAAAACATGACGGCGGCTTTGAAACAGGTGCGGGTCGAGGACATGCCGCTGGGAGATCCCGGCTCTCACCGTTTGTTCTCACAGAGCGTGGCCCGAAATAACAATAAGTTGTGCATTATTTTTAAACGTATTTCAAAATTATATAACGCATAGAATGCACAGATTGTAGCTTCGTCTGTTCGCTGGCGATGCACAAGGATCCCGTGGAGGTTTTCAAACGCGCGAAAATTGAGGACTGGCACATGAGGTGTGAAAAATGCTGCTTTGTCTGTTCCATGGCGACAGGTAAGGAGTCCATGGAGGTTTTCAAACGTGGGAAAAATGAAGATATGTATATTGGAAAAGATATGTTTTTACTGCGTGATGGGTGTTGCAAACAAAGAGTTGTAGTTGATAATCAAATTCAAATAATTGTATCAGGCTCTAATTTTTAAGAATAAGTTTTGTCTGTGTCACTTGTGTAAAAAAAATTGTACTTGTGTCAAAAAAATTGCCTTTTTCCCTTGCAAAAGACACAGTGCTTGGCTAGAAGTTGCACAAGTGTTCGTAGAGGGTGGTCTGTTTTATTTGTGGCAGATCCTACGGATGCTCGGCATCGGCAACCGGCACGAATCCGCAACATGGAGGAAGGAACATGAAACGTTTGACTCTTGCTTTGGCGGCCATTTTGCTCCTGGGCTGTTTCGCCAGCGCCCAGGCGGCCACCGAAGTGAAGATGACCGGTGATTTCCGTGTCTACGGCAACTGGTGGAACGGCCGGAACTTCACCGGCTGGGCCAACCAGTTCAACGGCGGAGTCGCCGCTGGAACCCGCACCGAAGACAACTTCGGCGTCAACCAGCGCTTCCGTCTGCGTACCGACTTCGTGGCCAACGAGGCCCTGAAGTTCCGCTTGGGCATCCGCGTGAACAACCAGTGGTGGGGTCGCGGCACCCTGACCGCCGACGCGCCTGCCGTGTCCATTGACGTCTATCAGGCCTTTTTGCAGTTCAAGTGGCCGGACACCGACATCGAAATCACCGCCGGTCGTCAGCCCTTGGCCATTCCTCAGAGCAAGTACTTTGACGGCAGCCTGATCTTCGACTCCGAGTCTGCCGCCCTGGTGATCACCGCTCCCCTGGTGCCCGATACCCTGGGACTGTTGATCGGCTACAGCCGTTTCTATGACAACGGCAACTTCGACGCCACCACCACCCAGGTGGCTGATGAGCTGGATCTGTTCTTCATGGCCCTGCCCATCACCCTGGATGGCTTCAGCGTGACCCCGTGGACCGCCCTTGGCGTCGCCGGACGCAATGCGGCTTACAACGCCGAGGCCGCCGCCAACCTGGTTTCCCCGGGCTACCTGGCCCCGGGCTGGAAACACAGCCAGAACGCCTATTGGTGGCTCGGCGGCGCGATTGAAGTCGACGCCCTTGATCCCATCAAGTTCTATGCTGACGTGATCTACGGCCAGGGCGCCATGGCTGACCGCCAGGTCAACAACCGCGCTGGCTGGTTCATTGACGCCGCCATCGAATACACCGGCTGGGATGTCCTGACCCCGTCCGTGTTCGGTTGGTGGAGCACTGGTGAGGACGGCTCCTGGCGCAATGGCAGCGAGCGCATGCCCTACACCTTCTCGTCCTGGAACGGCGGCACCTCCTTCCTGTTCGACGGTGGACAGGAACTCGGCGCCGACAGCAACATGTACATGAACCCGGTGGGCTCCTGGGGCTTGGGCCTCTCCCTGAAGAACATCTCCTTCATCGAGAAGCTGACCCATCGCCTGACCTTCGTGTATGTGCAGGGAACCAACTCGTCCAAGGCGTTCCGCAGCATCAACTACGCCAACTACCTGATCAACGCAGCCGGCCTGGCCGTGCCTATGACCGGCGCGTTCAACCGGCCCGCGTACTACGGCGTGGACTACTCCTACCCCGGCTACACCTCCAACGGCCTGTTCACCATGGGCCGCGACCTGACCGCCAGCGAGTACGTGTTCGGACTGAGCTTCGACCACAAGTACATGATCTATGAGAACTTGGCTGCCATCATCGAGACCGGCTACGCCCACGGCCATTTCCAGAAGAGCGTGTGGGGCCCCCGTCTTGCCAACAAGGCGCAGGACGCCTGGCGCGTGGCCTTCGGTCTGCAGTACAAGTTCTAAAGGACGCGTGATCTGTTTCGCCGATGCCTCGGCCGGGATCTTCGGATCCCGGCCGTTTTTTTTGACCGGACCCGGGGGCCGACCAGGCAACCGCCACCTTGCCTGGCAAAATCAATGGGAGTACATACCGCCTTCGCCTCGCAAGAAAAGACCCCTTTTGGATGTGTCGCATGGATGTCCTCTCCGGTCTATTCCCCCTGCTCAAAGTGCTGGCCGCCTTCGCCGCCATGCTCACGGGCATTCGCCTGCGCCTGGGCCTGCCCTTGTCCATCCTGGCGGGCAGCATCCTTCTGGCCGCCCTGTTCGCCCTGTCCCCCCTGGCCTGGATCATCACGGCGGCCCGTGCCCTGGCCGACCCCCAGACCCTCAGCCTGGCGGGCATCGTGGCCTGTATCATGACGTTAAGCGACCTTCTGGAAAAAACCGGGCAAAATGACCGGCTCATGCGCGCCGTGGCCCCGCTGATCAAAAATCCTGCCCTGCGCGTCACCTTTTTCCCTGCGCTTATCGGCCTTTTGCCCATGCCCGGCGGGGCGCATTTCTCCGCCCCCATGGTCAAAAGCGTGGGCGATCCCCTGGGGGTTTCTCCCACGAACCAGGCCCTCATCAACTACTGGTTCCGACACCTGTGGGAACCCTGCTGGCCCCTGTATCCCGGCGTCATCATGGCCGCCTCCCTGGCCAATGTCTCCCTGATCTCCATCATGGCCATCACCTGGCCCGCCTCAGTGGGATGCGTCGCCATCGGATGGTATTTTTTCCTGCGCAAAAAACTCAAAACCGCCGTCACGCTTCCACCTGTCCCGGAAACAACCGATTATTCAGCCCTGGTCATGTTGGGCCTGCCCCTGCTGACGGCCATTCTCGGCGCGGTCGGCGCCGAAGCCGCCTTCGCCGCCCTCAAAAGCGATCTGCCCTTCGAAATCGGCGTCATGATCGCGCTTGTCGCCGCAAGCTTGGTCTGCGCCCTGCAAAACCGGGTTCCTGCCCGCGACATCCTCCGAGAACTCAAAAACCGCCACACCCTGCACATGCTCGCCGTCATCGCCGCTATCTTCATTTTCAAAGATGTCCTCGGGGCCACGGGCGTGGCCGAAAGCCTCGCCGCCTCGGCCGGAAAAGAGGCCGTCCTGATCACCGCCGCCGTCATCGTCCCCTTCCTTGTCGGACTGGTCTCCGGCATCACCATGGCCTACGTTGGAGCCGCCTTCCCGCTGCTTATGGCCGTCATCCCCATGACCCAAAGCGGCCCGGATATGGCCTGGATCACCCTGGCCATCCTGTGCGGCTATACCGGCGTGCTCATCTCGCCCCTGCACATCTGTTTCATCTTCTCCTGCTCCTATTATCACGTCGACCTGGCAGCCGCCTGGCGACGCCTCGTGGCGCCCTGCGCCGTCTTCCTGGCCGCCAGCCTCGTCTACGTCGCCCTGCTCTAAACGGCATCGGGGCTGCCGCCCCGAGCCCCGCCCGGGGGGACCAATGTCCCCCCG
>NZ_JAZHDB010000225.1:0-10224 GCF_036584575.1 Desulfolutivibrio sp. | reverse complement strand
AAAAAGGCGGAGATCCGCCTTTTTATTACTCCGCGTCAACATAAGCCATGTATTTGAGCCAGGCCCGGGGGGCGCCTCGGCCGCCGCAGGGGGCGGCGAGGCCTCGTCACCCGGCGAGGCGGCAGGGGGGGGCGCCGTGGCGGCGTCATCGTCTTTTAAGGCGACAGGAGGCGGCTGACGCCTCGCGGCATCGGCAAAGG
The DNA here is from genome assembly GCF_036584575.1 of Desulfolutivibrio sp. Taxonomy (NCBI): domain Bacteria; kingdom Pseudomonadati; phylum Thermodesulfobacteriota; class Desulfovibrionia; order Desulfovibrionales; family Desulfovibrionaceae; genus Desulfolutivibrio; species Desulfolutivibrio sp. Next base: position 10,024 of record NZ_JAZHDB010000225.1, on the reverse strand, counting down.
CCGCCAGATCGCGGAAAAGGCGCCTGGTGGCTTCAGAAATCCCGGACAGGCTGGACGGGCCCATGGCCACCCCGGCCCACAGGATGCGGCCGGACTCCACATCGATGTACCTCGCGTCGAGGCGCGCCTTGCCGTCTTCTTCGGCCACGGAGCCGCTCAAAATGGCCGTGGCCCCGGCCATGGCCCCTACCTTGAGGGCCGCCGAGGTGTAGGTCAGGCCCCGCTCCCCGAATTCCAGCTCTTCCAGCAGGCGACTGATGATCCGCCGCTCCACCACCTCGAACCGGCCGGAATTGACCGCCGCCGTGGTCAGCATTTCCGATACCAGCCGACCCTTCTCGCTGGAGCGGGCCTTGGCCGTGACCGGTTCGAATTCGAGGATGGCGATTTTTTGCCGGTCGGCGGCCCGGAATGTCGCAGCAGAAGACGGTCCCTCGGTCTCGGCGGCCTGCGCCGGGGGAAAGGGGGCTGTAAGCAGGCCCAGAAGGAGGATGGGCAGGAGAACGGAAACACGCGGCATAAACCAGATGCCTCCTTGGGCGAACCCCTGGCGGCCAGCCTTTCGGGGATTCGCGCCTGGTCGCGCCAAAGGCGTTGGGGACCATGTCATTTCCTTACGCAATGCGGCGAGGCCAGGTCAATGCCCGCGCGGGGACGTCCCTGGCGGCGGGCCGGAAGGAGCGAGGTTCACCGTCCGGGGCCGGGGGCGTTTGCCGTGAACAGGGCGTCGCCCGAGGCCAGTCGGCCCTTGGCGTCGGAAAAGGGGTCGTAGAGGCCCTCGAAGGCAAAGCCGTATCCGGCCAGGAACTCGCGCAGTTCGGGGAAAAGCGGCTGGCCGTCGTAGAGCGGGTAGAAGGCGGTCTCGGCCAGGATGAGCGTCGCCCGGCGCAGGATGCCCGTGGCCCCGCGCAGGGCGGCCAGTTCATAGCCCTGGAGGTCGAGCTTGATGATATCCGCTCCTTCCGGCAGGGCCGCATCCAGGCGGACCACCGGGACCGTCACCCGGGCCGTCTGGCGGATGTCCTGGTCGGCGTATTTCTCGTGGATGCCCGTGGGCGGGAGCATGGAGGACAGGGTGCGGCGGCTGAAGACCGTCAGTTCGGCCGCCGCCGCCTGGGGCCCCAGGGCGCAGGCCTGGACCACGACCCGGGCGTCGCCTGCATAACGCTTTTGAAGCTTGCGGGCCAACTCCGGCAGGGGCTCGAAGGCCGCCACCCGGGCCCGGGGGAAAAGCTCCAAAAATCGGGCCGTGATCCGGCCCTTGTTGGCCCCCCCGTCCACGATCATGGGATTTTTGACGGGGCACAGCTCGGCCAGCCGGTCCAGGGGCGGGGTGTCGCGCACCGGCGCGGGGTCGAGATCGTGGGGCATGGGGCGCGGCATGGCGGAATGGGCGGAACCGGTCAGGAAGCGCCGCCGGATGCGTCTTCGGGCTGGCCCGAGGCGTGGGTGTGGGGAAAAAGGGGCAGCGTCAGGGTGAACACGGCCCGGCCCGCGTCGTGGGCATAGGCCAGGGAACCGCCCATGTCCTGGGCCAACCGTCTGGCCAGGGCCAGGCCGGGGGCGCTTTCGCTTTTTTCGAAGGGCAAAAAAAGCCGTTCCGGCTCCCTGGCCGGTTCCGTCTCCGGATAGGACACGGACAGGCGGGAAAAGGTGTTGTCGGACCAGGCCGTCACGTCCAAGGCCCCGCCCCGGGGCATGTGCGCCACGCCGTGGCGCACCATGGCCGTCACCACCTGGCCCAAAAGCAGGGGGTCTTCCTCCACGGCGGTGATGGCCCGGGAAAAGTCCGTGCGGCACACGATGTCGCGGCCGACGAGCTCGGGGGCCAGGGCCTCCAGAACCTGGGCGATCGCCCCGCCCATTCCCAGGCACACCGGATGCTGGTCCGCCGGTTGCAGATAGCTCCGGATGCGGTTCACCAGGGCCTCCAGGCGGGCCGCCTCGGCCAGGATGATCTCGGCTTCATGGGCCTCGGGGTGGCGGTCGTGGAGCCTTTTGGCGAACCCGGCGATGGAGAACAGGGGGTTTCGGATCTCATGGGCCACTTCGGCGGAGACGGCCCCCAGGGTCTTGAGTTTTTCCTGCTGCACCGACAGCCGTTCCAACTCCACCCGGTCGGTGATGTCGATGAGCAGGCCTTCCACCAGGGGACCGTCCCCTTCGGGATCGGCCGTGGCGGGCATGATCTTGAGGATGCAGTGCATGGTGGTCCCGTCGGCGCGTAAAAAGCGGCAGTCCATGGACAGGGAGCGGGACACCCCGGAAAAGGCCCGGCCGATGACGTCGCGGATGGCCTGGCGGTCCTCGGGGTGGGCCCTTTCCACCAGCCAGCCCGGGACGGCCAGGGCCGTGGCCCGGGACTGCCCGAGCATGGTGCGGCAGTATTTATTGATGAATTCCAGGGTCAGATCCGGACGCAGGGCGAAGACCAGAAGCGGCAGGTTCTGGACCAGGTCGAAATAGCGGGCCTCGGCCCGCAGCATGCGCCGCCGGGTCTCGGCCGCCGTGATGGCCGCCTGGGCGGCATGGTCCAGCAGTTCGTAGCTTTCGATGGGCTTGACGATGTAGTCCGTGGCCCCGCTCCGAAAGCTCTCCACCACGTCGCGCACCTCGCCCCGCCCGGAGATGACCACCACCGGCGGAGGGTCGGCGACGTGGGCCAGTTCGGCCAAAAATCCGAATCCGTCCAGCACGGGCATGCGCAGGTCGAGCAGGATCAGGTCCGGCCGCTGTTTCTCCAATAGGCTCAGGGCCTGACGGCCGTTTTCGGCCTGGGCCGTCTGGTATCCCGAATGGGAAAGCCACAGGGACACGCTTTCGCGCAGGGTGGGATCGTCGTCGACGATAAGGACCAGGGGACTTTTCACGCGCGCCGGGCATCCTTGTGGAGGTGTGGTGAGTGGGACGGCCTGTGCCTTTTATGCCGGGTTGCCGGGGAAACGGCAAGGGGGCGACGGACGACAGTCGTCCGTCGCCCCGAATGATCGCTGGGAGGACAATCGACAAAAACGTTTTCTGTCGAAATACGGTATGTCCGAGAAAATTATATTGCAAAAATGTCAAAAAATACCTATACGCACTCCACCCGAACGGTGCCGGGGGCGCGGCGCGGACATCGCTTCTCGATCTTCATGACAGACGATGCCCGTGACCCCCGGAACCTGCGCAGGGGAAACACGGCCGCGTGGCGGCCAAAACTTTCAAGGGGGGGGTTTTCTATGAATGCGGCGGATACGGGTTTCATCCTCATCTGCGCAGCCCTGGTCATGTTCATGACCCCGGGGCTGGCCCTTTTCTACGGCGGCATGGTCCGGGCCAAAAACGTCCTGGGAACGGTCATGCACAGCATGGTCATCCTGGGCGTCGTGTCCATCGTCTGGGCCATCATCGGCTACACCTTGTCCTTTGGATCGGACATCGGCGGCCTCATCGGCGGCATGGACTACTTCGGCTTAAGCGGCGTGGGGGTCGAACCCAAACCTGGCGTGGACAATCTGCCGCACCTGGCCTTTATGGTCTTCCAGTGCATGTTCGCGGTCATCACCCCGGCGCTGATCACCGGCGCGTTCGCCGAGCGCATCAAATTTACCGGATTTTTGCTGTTCACCGTCCTGTGGGTCATTTTCGTCTACAGCCCCATGTGCCACTGGGTGTGGGGCGGCGGCTGGCTGGCCGGGCTCGGCGCCCTGGACTTCGCCGGAGGCGCCGTGGTGCACATGAGCTCCGCCGCCTCGGCCCTGGCCTGCGCCATCTACCTGGGCAAACGCTCGGGCTACGGCAAGCAGGCGTTTATGCCCCACAACCTGCCCCTGACCGTGCTCGGCGCGGCCATCCTGTGGTTCGGCTGGTTCGGCTTCAACGCCGGTTCGGCCCTGGCCGCCAACGGCCTGGCCGCCAGCGCCTTCACCACCACCCACATGGCCGCCGCCGCCGCCGCCATCGGATGGATGGTCGTGGAATGGATCCATCGCGGCAAACCCACCACCCTGGGCTTCGTGTCCGGCGCGGTGGCAGGCCTTGTGGCCATCACCCCGGCCGCCGGGTTCGTCACCGTCATGCCCGCCATCGTCATCGGCCTTCTGGCCGGCGGCATCTGCTACGGCGGCGTCCTGCTCAAGCACCTCTTCGGCTACGACGACTCCCTGGACGTGGTGGGCATCCACGGCCTGGGCGGCACCTGGGGTGCGCTGGCCACCGGCCTTTTCGCCACCAAGGCGGTCAATGAACTGGGCAATGACGGCCTGTTTTTCGGCAACCCCGGACAGTTGTGGATCCAGTTCGTGTCCGTGGTGGCCACCTGGGCCTTCTGCTTCGTCATGACCATGATCCTGCTCAAAGTCGTGGACGTCGTCACCGGCATTCGGGTAAGCTCCGAGGACGAAAACAAGGGGCTCGACGTCTCCCAGCACACGGAAGTGGGTTACCAACTCTAGGCCCCTCAAGGAGCAGCATCCCATGAAAAAGATAGAAGTCATCACCCGGCCGTACAAGCTCGACGAGGTCAAGGAAGCCCTGACCACCGCTGGAATCAAGGGCATGACCGTCTCCGAGGTCAAAGGCTTCGGCCGCCAGCGCGGGCACACCGAGGTCTATCGCGGCGCGGAATACCAGGTCGATTTCGTGCCCAAGGTCAAAATCGAACTGGTGGTCGAGGACGCCCTGGCCGCCGAGATCATCAAGACCATCCAAAACGCCGCCCGCACCGGCGAGGTGGGCGACGGCAAGATCTTCGTCTCCCATATCGAAGATGTGGTGCGCATCCGCACCGGCGAGACCGGCAACGCCGCCGTCTAAGACAAAGTCCCCGGGAGAGGGCGCCGCCCTCTCCCGGACCCTCTCCCGCCGGGGGGAATCATTCCCCCCGGACCCCCCGAACGGGGTTTCTCATACGGCCAGGGGCCTGGGAGCATGCTCCCAGGCCCCTGGCCGTATGAGAAACCCCGTTCGGGGGGTCCGGGGGGAATGATTCCCCCCGGCGGGAGAGGGTCCGGGAGAGGGCGGCGCCCTCTCCCGGGGACTTTGTCTTAGACGGCGGCGTTGCCGGTCTCGCCGGTGCGGATGCGCACCACATCTTCGATATGGGAGACGAAGATCTTGCCGTCGCCCACCTCGCCGGTGCGGGCGGCGTTTTGGATGGTCTTGATGATCTCGGCGGCCAGGGCGTCCTCGACCACCAGTTCGATTTTGACCTTGGGCACGAAATCGACCTGGTATTCCGCGCCGCGATAGACCTCGGTGTGCCCGCGCTGGCGGCCGAAGCCTTTGACCTCGGAGACGGTCATGCCCTTGATTCCAGCGGTGGTCAGGGCTTCCTTGACCTCGTCGAGCTTGTACGGCCGGGTGATGACTTCTATCTTTTTCATGGGATGCTGCTCCTTGAGGGGCCTAGAGTTGGTAACCCACTTCCGTGTGCTGGGAGACGTCGAGCCCCTTGTTTTCGTCCTCGGAGCTTACCCGAATGCCGGTGACGACGTCCACGACTTTGAGCAGGATCATGGTCATGACGAAGCAGAAGGCCCAGGTGGCCACCACGGACACGAACTGGATCCACAACTGTCCGGGGTTGCCGAAAAACAGGCCGTCATTGCCCAGTTCATTGACCGCCTTGGTGGCGAAAAGGCCGGTGGCCAGCGCACCCCAGGTGCCGCCCAGGCCGTGGATGCCCACCACGTCCAGGGAGTCGTCGTAGCCGAAGAGGTGCTTGAGCAGGACGCCGCCGTAGCAGATGCCGCCGGCCAGAAGGCCGATGACGATGGCGGGCATGACGGTGACGAACCCGGCGGCCGGGGTGATGGCCACAAGGCCTGCCACCGCGCCGGACACGAAGCCCAGGGTGGTGGGTTTGCCGCGATGGATCCATTCCACGACCATCCATCCGATGGCGGCGGCGGCGGCGGCCATGTGGGTGGTGGTGAAGGCGCTGGCGGCCAGGCCGTTGGCGGCCAGGGCCGAACCGGCGTTGAAGCCGAACCAGCCGAACCACAGGATGGCCGCGCCGAGCACGGTCAGGGGCAGGTTGTGGGGCATAAACGCCTGCTTGCCGTAGCCCGAGCGTTTGCCCAGGTAGATGGCGCAGGCCAGGGCCGAGGCGGCGGAGCTCATGTGCACCACGGCGCCTCCGGCGAAGTCCAGGGCGCCGAGCCCGGCCAGCCAGCCGCCGCCCCACACCCAGTGGCACATGGGGCTGTAGACGAAAATGACCCACAGGACGGTGAACAGCAAAAATCCGGTAAATTTGATGCGCTCGGCGAACGCGCCGGTGATCAGCGCCGGGGTGATGACCGCGAACATGCACTGGAAGACCATAAAGGCCAGGTGCGGCAGATTGTCCACGCCAGGTTTGGGTTCGACCCCCACGCCGCTTAAGCCGAAGTAGTCCATGCCGCCGATGAGGCCGCCGATGTCCGATCCAAAGGACAAGGTGTAGCCGATGATGGCCCAGACGATGGACACGACGCCCAGGATGACCATGCTGTGCATGACCGTTCCCAGGACGTTTTTGGCCCGGACCATGCCGCCGTAGAAAAGGGCCAGCCCCGGGGTCATGAACATGACCAGGGCTGCGCAGATGAGGATGAAACCCGTATCCGCCGCATTCATAGAAAACCCCCCCCTTGAAAGTTTTGGCCGCCACGCGGCCGTGTTTCCCCTGCGCAGGTTCCGGGGGTCACGGGCATCGTCTGTCATGAAGATCGAGAAGCGATGTCCGCGCCGCGCCCCCGGCACCGTTCGGGTGGAGTGCGTATAGGTATTTTTTGACATTTTTGCAATATAATTTTCTCGGACATACCGTATTTCGACAGAAAACGTTTTTGTCGATTGTCCTCCCAGCGATCATTCGGGGCGACGGACGACTGTCGTCCGTCGCCCCCTTGCCGTTTCCCCGGCAACCCGGCATAAAAGGCACAGGCCGTCCCACTCACCACACCTCCACAAGGATGCCCGGCGCGCGTGAAAAGTCCCCTGGTCCTTATCGTCGACGACGATCCCACCCTGCGCGAAAGCGTGTCCCTGTGGCTTTCCCATTCGGGATACCAGACGGCCCAGGCCGAAAACGGCCGTCAGGCCCTGAGCCTATTGGAGAAACAGCGGCCGGACCTGATCCTGCTCGACCTGCGCATGCCCGTGCTGGACGGATTCGGATTTTTGGCCGAACTGGCCCACGTCGCCGACCCTCCGCCGGTGGTGGTCATCTCCGGGCGGGGCGAGGTGCGCGACGTGGTGGAGAGCTTTCGGAGCGGGGCCACGGACTACATCGTCAAGCCCATCGAAAGCTACGAACTGCTGGACCATGCCGCCCAGGCGGCCATCACGGCGGCCGAGACCCGGCGGCGCATGCTGCGGGCCGAGGCCCGCTATTTCGACCTGGTCCAGAACCTGCCGCTTCTGGTCTTCGCCCTGCGTCCGGATCTGACCCTGGAATTCATCAATAAATACTGCCGCACCATGCTCGGGCAGTCCCGGGCCACGGCCCTGGCCGTCCCGGGCTGGCTGGTGGAAAGGGCCCACCCCGAGGACCGCCAGGCCATCCGCGACGTCATCGGCCGGGCCTTTTCCGGGGTGTCCCGCTCCCTGTCCATGGACTGCCGCTTTTTACGCGCCGACGGGACCACCATGCACTGCATCCTCAAGATCATGCCCGCCACGGCCGATCCCGAAGGGGACGGTCCCCTGGTGGAAGGCCTGCTCATCGACATCACCGACCGGGTGGAGTTGGAACGGCTGTCGGTGCAGCAGGAAAAACTCAAGACCCTGGGGGCCGTCTCCGCCGAAGTGGCCCATGAGATCCGAAACCCCCTGTTCTCCATCGCCGGGTTCGCCAAAAGGCTCCACGACCGCCACCCCGAGGCCCATGAAGCCGAGATCATCCTGGCCGAGGCGGCCCGCCTGGAGGCCCTGGTGAACCGCATCCGGAGCTATCTGCAACCGGCGGACCAGCATCCGGTGTGCCTGGGAATGGGCGGGGCGATCGCCCAGGTTCTGGAGGCCCTGGCCCCCGAGCTCGTCGGCCGCGACATCGTGTGCCGCACGGACTTTTCCCGGGCCATCACCGCCGTGGAGGAAGACCCCCTGCTTTTGGGCCAGGTGGTGACGGCCATGGTGCGCCACGGCGTGGCGCACATGCCCCGGGGCGGGGCCTTGGACGTGACGGCCTGGTCCGACAACACCTTTTCCCGCCTGTCCGTGTCCTATCCGGAGACGGAACCGGCCAGGGAGCCGGAACGGCTTTTTTTGCCCTTCGAAAAAAGCGAAAGCGCCCCCGGCCTGGCCCTGGCCAGACGGTTGGCCCAGGACATGGGCGGTTCCCTGGCCTATGCCCACGACGCGGGCCGGGCCGTGTTCACCCTGACGCTGCCCCTTTTTCCCCACACCCACGCCTCGGGCCAGCCCGAAGACGCATCCGGCGGCGCTTCCTGACCGGTTCCGCCCATTCCGCCATGCCGCGCCCCATGCCCCACGATCTCGACCCCGCGCCGGTGCGCGACACCCCGCCCCTGGACCGGCTGGCCGAGCTGTGCCCCGTCAAAAATCCCATGATCGTGGACGGGGGGGCCAACAAGGGCCGGATCACGGCCCGATTTTTGGAGCTTTTCCCCCGGGCCCGGGTGGCGGCCTTCGAGCCCCTGCCGGAGTTGGCCCGCAAGCTTCAAAAGCGTTATGCAGGCGACGCCCGGGTCGTGGTCCAGGCCTGCGCCCTGGGGCCCCAGGCGGCGGCGGCCGAACTGACGGTCTTCAGCCGCCGCACCCTGTCCTCCATGCTCCCGCCCACGGGCATCCACGAGAAATACGCCGACCAGGACATCCGCCAGACGGCCCGGGTGACGGTCCCGGTGGTCCGCCTGGATGCGGCCCTGCCGGAAGGAGCGGATATCATCAAGCTCGACCTCCAGGGCTATGAACTGGCCGCCCTGCGCGGGGCCACGGGCATCCTGCGCCGGGCGACGCTCATCCTGGCCGAGACCGCCTTCTACCCGCTCTACGACGGCCAGCCGCTTTTCCCCGAACTGCGCGAGTTCCTGGCCGGATACGGCTTTGCCTTCGAGGGCCTCTACGACCCCTTTTCCGACGCCAAGGGCCGACTGGCCTCGGGCGACGCCCTGTTCACGGCAAACGCCCCCGGCCCCGGACGGTGAACCTCGCTCCTTCCGGCCCGCCGCCAGGGACGTCCCCGCGCGGGCATTGACCTGGCCTCGCCGCATTGCGTAAGGAAATGACATGGTCCCCAACGCCTTTGGCGCGACCAGGCGCGAATCCCCGAAAGGCTGGCCGCCAGGGGTTCGCCCAAGGAGGCATCTGGTTTATGCCGCGTGTTTCCGTTCTCCTGCCCATCCTCCTTCTGGGCCTGCTTACAGCCCCCTTTCCCCCGGCGCAGGCCGCCGAGACCGAGGGACCGTCTTCTGCTGCGACATTCCGGGCCGCCGACCGGCAAAAAATCGCCATCCTCGAATTCGAACCGGTCACGGCCAAGGCCCGCTCCAGCGAGAAGGGTCGGCTGGTATCGGAAATGCTGACCACGGCGGCGGTCAATTCCGGCCGGTTCGAGGTGGTGGAGCGGCGGATCATCAGTCGCCTGCTGGAAGAGCTGGAATTCGGGGAGCGGGGCCTGACCTACACCTCGGCGGCCCTCAAGGTAGGGGCCATGGCCGGGGCCACGGCCATTTTGAGCGGCTCCGTGGCCGAAGAAGACGGCAAGGCGCGCCTCGACGCGAGGTACATCGATGTGGAGTCCGGCCGCATCCTGTGGGCCGGGGTGGCCATGGGCCCGTCCAGCCTGTCCGGGATTTCTGAAGCCACCAGGCGCCTTTTCCGCGATCTGGCGGCCTTTGCCGATGCCGCGAGGCGTCAGCCGCCTCCTGTCGCCTTAAAAGACGATGACGCCGCCACGGCGCCCCCCCCTGCCGCCTCGCCGGGTGACGAGGCCTCGCCGCCCCCTGCGGCGGCCGAGGCGCCCCCCGGGCCTGGCTCAAATACATGGCTTATGTTGACGCGGAGTAATAAAAAGGCGGATCTCCGCCTTTTT
>NZ_JAZHDB010000224.1:0-38869 GCF_036584575.1 Desulfolutivibrio sp. | reverse complement strand
AACTGCCCATTGGCCGCCGCCGCATCGGCGAGCTCAAACAGGTGCTCGGGCTTTAGGAGTTGTGACGTGCCGAAGCGATACGACGAGTCAAAAACCGGCGCGCTCGACGCCCTGCATGTGGAAAACCGGGTGTTTAGGCCCGATCCCCAGACCGTCATCGAGGCCAACGTCACCCCCGGCGACCTGGAAGCCGCCCTGGCCCTGGCCGCCGCCGATCCCCTGGCCTATTGGGAGCAGGCCGCCGAGGAACTGGAATGGCACCGCCGCTGGGAGCGGGTGCTCGACGACGACAACCCGCCCCGCTACCGCTGGTTTGCGGGCGGCCGTTGCAATATCGCCCACAACGCCCTGGACCGGCACACCCGCTCGGGAAACAAGAACCGCCTGGCGCTGATCTGGGAGGGCGAGGCCGGGGACTGCCGCAAGTTCACCTATTACGAGCTGTTCCGGGAGGTGAACCGCCTGGCCAACGCCTTCCGGTCCCTGGGCCTTGTCCGGGGCGACCGGGTGACGCTGTACATGCCGCCCCTGCCCGAGACGCTGATCGCCATGCTGGCCGCAGCCAAGGTGGGCGCGTCGCACAGCCTGGTGTTCGCCGGATTCTCGGCCCGTTTTTTGCGCCAGCGCATCAACGACGCCCGCTCCAAGATCCTGGTCACGGCCGACGGCTTCTACCGGGGCGGCCGGGTGATCCCGCTCAAACCCGTGGTGGACGACGCCCTGCTCGGGGTGCATGGCGGCTGCGCCGAAACCGTGGTGGTGGTGCCCCGGGTGGGCATCGACGTGGAGATGACCGCGCCGCGCGACCTTTTCTATCACGACGTGGTGCGCCGGGAATCCGCCGAGGCCGCCTGCGCGGCCATGGAATCGGACGATGAGCTGTTTGTGCTGTTCACCTCCGGAACCACCGGCCGCCCCAAGGCCGTGGCCCATGCCCACGGCGGCTTCATGGTGGGCGTGCACCACACCTTCCGCGAGGTCTTCGACTTAAAGCCCACGGACATCTATTTCTGCACCGCCGACCCGGGCTGGATCACCGGCCATGCCTACGGGATCTACGGGCCGCTTCTGGCCGGGGCCACCTCCATCATGTACGAGGGCCATCCCCTCTATCCCCAGGCCGACCGGCTGTGGAGCATGGTGGCCCGGCACGGGGTGACGTCGCTGTACACCACGCCCACGCTTCTGCGCCTGCTCATGCGCTACGGGCCGCAGTATCCCAAAAAACACGACCTTTCGACTCTGCGCATCCTGGGGTCCGTGGGCGAGCCCATCGGGGCCGAGACCTGGCTGTGGCTGCACAAGCACATCGGCCGTTCGCGCTGCCCGGTGCTGGATACCTGGTGGCAGACGGAGACGGGCATGATGATGATCAGCCCCCTGCCCATCTCGCCGCTCAAACCCGGCTCCGTGGGCAAGCCGCTGCCGGGCGTCGCGGCGGACGTGGTGGACGCGGCGGGCAACTCCCTGCCGCCGGGCAAGGGGGGCTTTTTGGTCATCAAAAAACCCTGGCCGGGCATGTTCAAGGAGCCGACCGAGGACATGGGCGAGGCCCGGGCCTGTCTGGCGGATTACTGGAGCCGCATCCCGGGGATGTATTTCGCCGGGGACATGGCCCACAGGGACGAGGACGGGTACTATTTCATCCAGGGCCGGGCGGACGACGTGCTCAACATCGCCGGGCGGCGCATGGGCACGGCCGAGCTTGAGGCTGCGCTTTTGTCGCACCGGGCCGTGGCCGAGGCGGCGGTGATCGGCCTGCCGGACAGGATCAAGGGGCAGGCGGCCAAGGCGTTCGTGGCCCCGGTTCCGGGCTATGAGGCCCAGTTCGACGGCGAGGACGCCCTGCGGGCGGATATCGCGCGGCATGTGCGGCGCGAGCTTGGGCCGATTGTGGCCTTTAAGGCCATCGAATTTCGCGAGTCCCTGCCGCATACCCGCAGCGGCAAGATACTGCGCCGGGCGCTTCGCGACGGCGAGCTTGGGGTGGAGAGGGATGAAGGGGAGACGCTGGAGGATGAATAGCGGCGACACCATCCCCTGGACCGAGGCCTTTCCCGACCGGCATCCCGGGCATGTGCTGGCCGGGGCCAGGTATCGCGAAAACATGACCCAGAAGGCTTTGTCCGCCCTGATCGGCTGCCGCCCCAGCCACATCTCCGAGATGGAGCACGGCCGCCGCCCCATCGGCAAGGAGATGGCCAAGCGGCTGGCCGCCGCCCTGGGCACCTCCTACAAGGTCTTTCTCTAAGCATTCCGGAGGGTTTCTGCCTGCCGTCAGCCACACCGCCCAAGGCGCCCTCGTCCTTGCCGGGTCGGCCGGGCGTCTCGCCGGACATGGCCGATCACCCAAGCCGTCCTGCCGAGGTCGCACCCGCCATCCCGGGTGCATAATATTTTTTGCCCGGCCCTCAAGTTTCCCCTGCCGCCTGCCGATAGGATACTTCAGTACGGCAACCTGTATTCCCGGCGGCAGCCATGATCGAAAGCTCATCCCAAACCCTGGCCCGGTCCCTCATGGCCACATCCTGGCCCCAGGCCGTCTCCCCTGACGCCGCCCGGGCCGTGGCGGACACCCAGGGCGTAGCGGCCGTCACCCAGGAACCGGCCCGCGCCGCCCAATCCTCCCCCTCGCAAAACTTCTCCCCCGTCGTCCTGTCCCCGGGCCTGGCTTCGCTTGGGTCCGAACCCGTGACCGGCGCGGACTCGGGCGCCGGAACCGGACAAGACGCCGACCGGGAGCGCACGGCCGCCGACCAGGGTCGCTCCCGCTACGCCGCCGGGTCGCAGACCGGGGCGCAGTCGCAAAGCGCCGCCCCCAGCCTGGACATGCGGGTCTGAGGCAGGCAACGGCGGCTGTCAGGCGAGACCTAGAAACAGGGAGAGGGAACGGACGATTTCGAGCATCTTTTCCTGATGCACATGCCCGAAGACCTCGCCGACCTTTTCCCTCGGGACGGTCTGCAGCTTGTCCACCATGGCCTGGGACGATTTGGCGAGCCCATTTTCCGCATCCGGCTCAAGGTCGATGCGAAATAGCGGCGCGCTGTGCCGCTCACTGGTGATGGGAACCACCGTCACAGAGGACAGGGCCTGAAACAAATCCGACTGCACCACCAACGCGGGGCGCGGCTTTCCGTATGCGCCCGGGACGATCACGGTCACCAGATCCCCGCGCCTCATTCCGCCCACCCCCGGGTATCCGCCACGGCGGCCAGCCAGTCCAGCGTCTCGCGCTCAAGCGCCTCATCCCGCACGGACAAGGCCTGACGGCGGCACTCCTCGGCAAATCCGTCCCGCCGGGTATCCGGCACCCAAATCTGCACCGGCCGAAGCCCTCTGGCCCGCAACCGCTCACGATACCGCGACTGCTTGGTTTCCTGCGTCTGCATGGCGCACCTCCAGACAAGACAGGTAACATGCGACCAGGGATTGTCAAGCCGCCGGGTCGCAGACCGGGGCGCAGTCGCAAAGCGCCGCCCCCAGCCTGGACATGCGGGTGTAAGCGTTCACAGCCCGACACGCTCCCCGGCATCCAGCAGGATGACCCGCCCACCGGCCCCCACCTGCCTGGCCGCCTTGCGGTCCAAGGTCAGCCATGTCCCGTCCAGCTCCCGGGCCAAGGCCGCATAACAGGCGTCATACCCGGTCAGGCCGCGTTGCACGAAGCCCTCCGCCAATCGGGCCAAGGCCGTGGTCAACGGGGCGCGAAAAACCCCGCCGTCCAGAATCGGCATGATGCCGTCCTCGAAAATCTCCCGGCCGTTTGGCGCAATCCGCGTGAGCACGGAAAAACATTCAAACAGAAACAATTCGGGCACGGCGAAGCGGCCCGGCGCCGCGACCATGGTCTCCAGAACCTCCTCGGCCTGGGGCGACGGCCCGCCCGTGAACCACCGGATGGCCACCGAGGCGTCCACCACGAAGATCACGACGCCTCTCCCACTTCGCCGCGTATCTCCCGCAGCGCGGCAAGACCCTCTTCCGGGGACACCCCGGGTTGCCGAAGACTGCGAACCTTGGCCAAAAGGGCGCGTTTTTTCTCCTTGGACTGGTATTCCGCAAACCGTTTTTCAAAATCGGCCGGGGTCACCAAGACCGCCTGGACGATCCGTCCCTTGCTGACGGCGATGGGCTCGCCGGTGCTGGCCAGACGTTTTAGCACCTCGCCCAACCGGTTGCGCAGGGTCAGGGCATTGACGGTTTCCATGGCGGTCCTCCTCTCATGGTGTAGATGTATATCTTCATCTACACCATGCGGCGCAAGGCTGTCCAGGGTCGCGGCCCAAACCCTCCCGGGGCTACCGGGGAAACTGGACCACGACCGTGGTGCCGTGGGATTCGGAGGTTTCCATGCGGATGCGGCCGCCGTGGGTCTGGGCGATGAGCCGGGCCCCGTAGGTGCCAAGGCCCGTGCCGTCCTTTTTCCCGGCGGTCACGTATTTCTGGAAGAAACGGGAGCGGATCTCCTGGGGCACGGCCCCGGCGTTGTGCACGGCCACGTCCAGGGCGCCGTTCTCCGTCAGGGACACATCGATGCGCCCGCCGGGAGGCGAGGCCTCAAGGGCGTTGCGCACCAGGTTCGAAAGCATGGTGTAGCACAGCATCTCCTCGCCCTGGACCACGAAGGCGTCGCCCTCCTGCCGGGGCCTGCCGCGCACGGTGATGTCCACGGACAGTTCCCGGGATTCGAGCATCCCGCGCAGTTCCGCCGCGATGTTGTCCAGGATGGGCAGGATGTCCACGGGCTGGGGGGTCAGTTCGTAGGCCCCGCGCTCCATGCGGTAGAGATCCAGGGATTGGTTGATCATGTGCAGCATGCGGTATCCGGCGCTTTGCACCAGATTGAGCATCTCGGTCTGGCGCGGGGTGAGGTTGCTCTCGCGCCGAAACAACTGGGGCAGGGTCAGGATGGCCGTCAGCGGGGACTTGAGGTCGTGCCGGGTCATGCGCTCCACGTCCTCGCGCAGCGCGTCGGCCTTTTTGCGATCCGTGACATCCACCACGGCATAGCCCAGGATATCGCAGAAATGCTCCAGAAAGTCGGCCCGCTTCTCCCGGGCGTAGCGTTTGGGGTTGCCGTCGAAAAAGCCGATGACCCCCACCATCTTCTGCGGCCCGAACTTGTCCTTCAGGGGATAGATGAAACAGGAGCCCAGGCGCGGCGTGCCGCCGCCGCCCAGAATCGAGGGACCGAAAAAAAATTCCAGGTCCGGGGCCTCGGTCACCGGCCCCATGAACGAGGCCCGGCGCACGGGATCGGGGATGGCCGCCGCCACGGCCTGACGGATGGTCGAAAGCGGGGCGCGGCGGATGGTGTCGGGCAGAAACGGGGCGTATTCCGCCTCGTCCAGCAAAAGCCCCACGGCGCGCAGGTTGAAAAGCTTCTTGATGCCTTCCACGATGCCGGGCAGATCCTCGTGGGTGCGCATCTGCTCCACGATACGGATGCCCGAACGGAACTTCTCGAAGGTGATCAGGCTCGAATGGTAGCTCTCAAAGGCCGTCTCCACCTGGGATTGCAAGGTGACGGCCTGCTTTTTGAGCCGTTCCACCTCCTTGCGCAACCTCATGCCCTCCTCCCGCAAAAGCGCCTGGGAGGTGGCATGCATCTTGGCCGCCCGCTTGAGCTCGCCCACCAGACGCTTGACCCGATAGTCGTTGCGCTCCAGGGCGAAGGTTTCCAGTTCGGCGAGTTTGGCCGGGAGATCGGAAATGTCGAGGTGCGTGCTGGCCATGGAGTCCGTTATTATCCGCCCGCCGGGCAGGCCCGGCTATTTCCATCCGGTGAAGTTTCTGTTGCTGAAGTACTGTCCGTACACCCGGGCGTCGCCGGTCATGCGGACCTCGAGAAAGGAGGTCTGCCTGTCCGCGCAACCGACAGCCGCTCCCGACAAAATGATCATGATGCCTAGCGCGACAATGCGGCGCATGTTCCACCTCCGCGTCCATCAGGCGGCATCCGCGTCCCGGCGGGACGTCTGGCGCATGCGCCACCTTCCTATTGATCGTGACCCGCGTCAAGGGGCACGACGCCCCGGGAACACTGCCGCATGGTCATGGCGGCACGTCCGCCCTCTTCCGATTCCGCCCCGACAGACCCATTCCACGGTGCATGACCGGAAACCGGTGCGCCACGTCCGGCACACGCCAGCCCTTCGCCGGACAGCGCCACAGAAAACACGCACCGTTTTCCTTCGTCCCGCATCGTTGGCGACCGCCTCCGCCATGCAGCCGCATCCGCCTCGCGCCATTGCCGAAAAAAGATATTGCATACCGTTTCCTTTTCACCGTATGCACGTACTGCATTGGCTCGGATCGTCCCGTTCGTCCCCGGCCGTGTTTTGCACACCGCGCCATCCGCGTTGCAGAACCTCGCCGGGACGCCCGGAACCCCGTGACGGACGACGCGTTTTGACATGGAGCCCTGCCGGGGCTACAAGCTTCGCACCTGCCGCATCACCGACGTGCATGGGGATTTCCGCCATGAAAAAAACTTGCCGCCCAGCCCTTGTGGCCCTCTTTACCGCCGTTTGTCTGTTGTTCGTCTCGGCCATGGCCGCTCCGGCCGCCGGTCGTCCCGAAAAGGACCGCCAGGCCAAGGCCGCCCGCCAGACCAAGGCCAAGGCCGAAAAGGCCCCGGTCAAGGCCGAAAAGCGTTCCGCCGCCCGCATGCCCAAGGCCAAGGCCAAGGCCGCCCCCGTGGCCGAGGCCCCGCCCGAGGACGGCCGCCTGGACGTGAAATCCGCCTTGCTCATGGACGTCAACACCGGCGAAATCCTGTACGAGCAGGACGCCGACCGCCAGATCGCCCCGGCCTCCCTGACCAAGATCCTCACCCTGTACATCGTTTTCGAGTCCATCCAGCGCGGCGACCTGCGGCCCTGGGACATGATCCCGGTCACCGAGCACGCCCCGGCCGCCGGGGGCTCCAACATGGCCCTGCATCCCGGCGAGGAGGTCAAGCTCACGGAGCTCATCAAGGGCATCGCCATCGCCTCGGCCAACGACGCCTGCGTGGCCGTGGCCGAACGCCTGGAGCCGTCCATCCATGACTTCGTTTCCCGCATGAACCAGACCGCCGCCAGCCTGGGCATGTCCTCCACCACGTTTAAAAACCCCAACGGCATGCCTGCCGAGGGCCAACTGACCACGGCCCGGGACATGCTCAGGCTGGCCAAGACCTATCTGGAGCGCTTCCCCGGGGCGTTGGCCATCCATTCCATGAAATATTTCAGCCACAACGAAATCATGCGCCGCAACGCCAACACGCTGCTCGGCAAATACGACGGCGTGGACGGCCTGAAAACCGGCTTCGTCAACGCCTCGGGATTCAACATCGTGGTCACGGCCAAGCGCGGCGACACACGACTTCTGGCCGTGGTCCTGGGCGCGCGCAGCCCCAAGGTGCGCGAGGTCCAGACGGCCCGGCTTATCGACGAAGGCTTCAAGCTGGCCGAAAAGCACGGGCCGCCCGCCAAGGTCGTCGCCGCCGCCCGATGACCGCCGTCCCCGGTCTGGTCGTGGCGGCCACGGGCAGCGGCCGGGGCAAGACCTCCCTGGCCGTGGGGCTCATGACCGCGCTCTCCCGGCGCGGCTTCCGGGTGGCCGCCTTCAAGGCCGGTCCCGACTTCCTCGATCCCCGGCACCATCAGGCGGCCACGGGCCGCGCCTCCCACAACCTGGATTCCTGGATGCTGTCCGAAGAGGCCGTGCGGGCCGTCTTCGCCCGGTATGCGGCCACGGCCGACGCCGTGGTGGTGGAGGGGGTCATGGGCCTTTTCGACGGGTTCTCCGGCCAAAGCGACGCCGGAAGCACGGCTCGGCTGGCCAAGATCCTGGGGCTTCCCATCCTTTTGACGGTCGACGCCCGGGCCATGGGCCGCTCGGCCGCCGCCCTGGTCAAGGGCTTTGCGGAATTCGACCCGGACCTGGAGTTTCTCGGGGTGGTCTTTAACCAGGTCGGCGGCGAGGGGCACCGGGAAATCCTGGCCCAGGCCATGCAAAGCGTCCCGGACATGCCGGTCCTTGGCTATCTGCCCCGCGATCCGGCCCTGGCCCTGCCCTCGCGGCATCTGGGGCTGTGCGCCCCGGGGGAGGACGCCGATCATCCGGCCGTGTACGCCGCCCTGGCCGACGCCGTGGAATTGCGCCTGGACGTGACCCGGCTGTTGGACAGCCTGCCCCTATGCCAGGTGTCCGAGCCCGCCCCCGCCCCGCAGGCAGAACCCCGGGTCCGGCTGGGCGTGGCCCGGGACGAGGCGTTCAGCTTTTATTACGAGGAAAATCTGCGCCTTTTGCGCGACGCCGGGGCCGGGATCAGCCCCTTCTCGCCCCTTGGCGACGCGGCCCTGCCGCCTAGCCTGGACGGCCTGTACCTGGGCGGCGGCTACCCCGAGCTTTTCGCCGCGAAGCTTTCCGACAACGCCGCCATGCGCCGGGCCGTGCGGGAGTTTTGCGCCTCGGGACGGCCGGTCTACGCCGAATGCGGCGGGTTCATGTACCTCATGGAGGCCCTGGCCGACGCCGCAGGCCGCACCTTTCCCATGGCCGGGGTCTTCCCCTGCGCCGCCGTCATGGGGCCGCGCTTCGCCGCTCTGGGCTACCGGGAGGCGACAACCCTGACGGCAAGCCTTCTGGGACCGGCGGGAACAAAGGCCCGGGGGCATGAATTCCACTATTCGCGGCTGGCCGCCCCCCCTGGCGACACCCCCGGCGACGCCATCTACGCCCTGTCCGGCCGCTCGGGACGCCTGGACGCCCCGGAAGGCTATGTCCAGGGCCGCGTCCTTGGCAGCTACGTGCATCTGCATTTCGGCAGCAACCCGGACCTGGCCCCGGCCTTCGTGGCGGCCATGGCCGCCGCCCATGCCTGACCGCCCCCCCCTGCGCAGCGGCTTCACCACCGGCTCCGCGGCCTCGGCCTCGGCCAAGGCCGCCGCCCTGGCCCTTTTGGGCCTGCTCCCGGACACGCGCCTCTGCCCCATGGACATCCCCCTGCCCGACGGCGCCCGCCTGACCGTGCCCGTGGGCGAGGTGGCGGACACGCCAGACACGCCGGACATGGGAGTTGCGGCCCCAGGGACCGGAACGCCCCCGGCCGCCGGACGCCGGGTCCGGGCCGTGACCGTGAAAGACGGCGGCGACGACCCCGACGTCACCCATAAGGCCCGCATCGGCTGCACCGTGGGGTTCGACGCCTCCCTGCCGCCGGGCGATATCCGCATCGCAGGCGGCCCGGGGGTGGGCGTGGTCACCCTGCCGGGGCTGCCCGTGGCCGTGGGCCTGCCGGCCATCAACCCCGGCCCCCTGGCCCAGATCCGGGCCGCCCTGGCCGAGGCTTTGGACATGGCCGGACAAACGCCCGCCCACGGCCTGTCGGCCGTGGTGGACGTGGAGGACGGGGAGGCCCTGGCGGCGCGCACCATGAATCCGCGCCTGGGGATCGTGGGCGGCGTCTCCATCCTGGGCACGTCGGGGATCGTCAAGCCGTTTAGCCATGAGGCCTGGAAAGGGGCCGTGCGCGAGGCCCTGGACGTGGCCCGGGCCATGGGCCTCGACCATGTGGGCCTGTCCACGGGACGGCGCAGCGAAAAGGCCCTGCGGCGGACGTTGCCCCGGTTGCCGGAGCAGGCCTTCGTGCAGATTGCGGATTTTTTTGGATATTCACTGGAGGCGGCCGGGCGGGGTTTTGCCGCCGTGACCCTGTGCGCCTATCCCGGCAAGCTGGTGAAGATGGCCATGGGGCTTGGCAACACCCACGCCCACCTCACGGACACGGACTTTGCGGCCCTGGCCGACTGGTGCCGCCAGGCCGGGATTGCGGCGGATGTCTGCGCGGCCGTGGCCACGGCCAATACCGTGCGCCACGCCTTCGAGCTGGCCCGGGACGACCCGGCCTTTCCCGGACTGCCCCGGCAGCTTGTGCACAAGGCCCTGACCCAGGCCCGGACCTTCGCCGGTCCCGGGCCGCGTCTGGAGTTTTTGGCCCTGGATTACGACGACCGGCCGCTGTGATCCGGAGCGGTCATTCCGGAGTCGCCCAGCCCGTCCCTGTCCTCCTCCGCCTCCCCTCGGCGCTAGGGCCCGCCCAGAAGCAGATGCCGTGCAGGCACGTCCGACCCCGGCGGCATGGCCGCGTGGCCCAGGCCCGTACAGCGCGGATTGTGCGGCAGCCCGTCGGCGTCGAGCAGCGGATCGGTCAAGAGCGATCCGGCCTCGCCGCCGATATGCGTCCGCCACTGGGTGAAAGTCCCCGTAAAATCCGTGCGCCCGTCCGCAAAAATGGCCGCATGACCTGCCTGCCAGTAGCAGATGTGATGGGTGTTCAGGGTTCCGGACAGGGCGCTTAGGCCTCCAAGCTCCGAGGCGTACCTGATGGACACCAGGGGTTGGGCCAGGGTCGCGGATTGGCTGACGATGTTGCGATATGAGGCCGGGTTGCGGTTGGCCGGACGGCCCGCCTCGGGGTCCCAGTCCTGGAAGGTGACGCCAAAATAGATCGGGCCGTGGTAGCTTTTCGCCGCATTGATGATGGTGTTGTTGTGGGCTGCGGCCTCGCGCGAGGCGTAGAACCCGATGCCTGATCCGCCCGTGTTTCGGACCAGATTGTACCGCGCGACGCCCCGGATGTTCTCGTAATAGTCGGGATTGACCGTGAGGTCGAAGTATTCCGGGCTGGTGTCGAACCCGAGCAGGATGCCTGCGCCGCCCGTGTCTTCGATCAGATTGTATTCCACCACCCCGTCCGTGGCCCCGCCCTTGTGGTAGACCCCGTTGGAGCAGATGTCGTGGATGTGGTTGTAGGCCACGCGGTTGCGGTCGCCGTTGACGTTGTCGACGCCCTCGGCGTTGCAGTCGTCCGGGGACAGGCCGATGCCTGAGTCATAGATCTCGTTGTGTTCGATGCTGATGTCGTCGCAATTCGGCTTGATTTTGACCACGTCGCGCTGGGAGCCATGCAGTTTCGTGTTGGCGATGCGCAGGCGCGAGGCCCCGGCCCGGTCGTCCGGGTCGCCCCAGTCCCATTTCGTTTCCGTGGAGACGGCATAGAAGCCGCCCGCGACCTCGATGCATTCGAGGCTGCCGCCGTCGGCGCCGACGTAGAAGTAGATGCCCGAGCCCTGGCCGGTCTCGGAGCGCCGGTCCACCACGGCCCATTCGCCGGGAAAGGAGCGGATGGCGACGTTTGCGACCCGGATGCGGATTTCCTGGGGCTCGGCATACGTCCCCTGCCGGACCACGATGGTGTCGCCGGGCTGGGCGGTTTCCGCCGCCCGGAAAAGGGTGCGGTAGGGCTTGGCGGCCGAGCCGTCCCCGGCGGCGTCGCTTCCGGACAGGGCGACGTGGCGCAGGTTCCCGGACAGGACGGCGGCATTGCAGACGTGCGGCTGCACGCCGATTTCGGAGAGAAAGGAGGCGGCGGCGCTTCCCGGGACCGCCGCCAGGACGATGACCAGGGCCAGGGCCAAATCCAGGCGGGGGGCGGTTGTGTTCATGCTCCCCCGTAGCATGTTTCCAAACGATTGCAACCGGGGCGGATTCCCAAAACAATTCTACCTCGCCGAAACCTCTTCCCCAACCCCCAGCCGAATCCCTTCGTGCGCCTGCAACTGGCTGATGATCTGAAACAGGTTGTCCGCGCGGGGATTCCCCCTGGGGCCAAGCATCCGCATGAGGCTTTTGGCCGGGATGTTCGTGGCCTCGGCCAGGGGGCCGAACCCCACGGCGGCGTTGATGTAGTCGCGCAAAATCGCCTTTCCCGCAGGCACGTCCCCGGCCAGCAGGGCGTCGACGCCTTCTTTCAGCATGGCGTGGCGAAATGCCGGATCGTGTCCGGTGCGATGCTGCACGGTCATGCGGAAATCGCGGGTCAAGGTCATGGTTCGTCTCCCATGGATCATCCTGCCAAGCGGCCCATCCCATTGCCGCTCTCGGCCAAACCCGGCGATGTCCCCGTCCTTCCTACGTCAACGACACCGTCTCGAAGGTCATATCCGACAGATCGACGACCAGGAGCCTCCCGGCCAGTCGCGGCGGCCGCCCGGCCAACAGGCGCAGCGCTTCGGCGGCTTGAAGGCCCGCCGCCACCGTGACGCCGGCCGCCTGACAGCCCAGGGCGTTTTCGGCCGGGTCGGCCGAGCCCCCCAGAATATCCCACAAGGCCGGGCCGCCGGGCAAAACCGTGGCCACGTACCCCGTGTCCCCGGCCACAGCCGCCGTTACCAGGGGGATGCCCCGGGCCGCCGCCGCCTTGGCCAGAACCGGACGATCCACGAGCCCCCCCAGGGCGTCCACGGCCACCTGGACCCCGGCCACGCAGGCCGCCATGCCCGCCGCATCCAGAAAGGCCGCCCGGGCCGTGACCGTCACCGTGGGATTGATCGCCGCCGCCCGGGCAAGCGCCGCCTCGGCCTTGGGGCGGTCCAGGCGGGCGCCCTCGGCTAGAAGCTGGCGGTTCAGGTTCGATTCCTCGAACCGGTCGCCGTCGGCCGCAACGATGGTCCCCACCCCGGTGCGGGCCATAATCTCAAGCACCGTGCCGCCAAGCCCGCCAAGCCCCACCAGGGCCGCCGTGGAACGCAAAAGCCCCGCCTGTTCAGCCGGAGAATAGGCCATGAAGTTGCGCAGGTAGCGGCCGGGCAGAATGCCCGCATCCAGGGCGCGGGCGTCCACCTCCCGGGCGGGCAGGGAATGCTCCCGGGCCAGGACGGCGCAGTGGAAACCGGACAACACCCGCACCGGCGTGCCGTCGGGGAGACGTCCGGGCGTGGCCCGGGAGGCGATGGCGCGGAGAAGGTCCATGTCAGCCGCCGCTTAGGGTGGGCAGAAAGATCACGGCGTCACCGTCGGCCAGGGGCGTGTCCCCGTCGGCGGGCACGCCGTTTCGCAGGATGGTGGTGATGTTGGCGACAGGAAGGCCCAGGACGGCGGCCAAATCGGCCACGCGCGGGGCCGACCCGGACAGCCGCACGGCGGGACCGGACGCAGGCTGGCAGGCGGCCAGGGTGGCCAGACATTTGACCGTGACCGTCATGGTCTCCGGGCCTGCCGGGGAAGTCGGACCGTCCGCCCCTGCCCCGGCGGGAAAACCCGTCCCGTCCGGGGACTCCGTGGAACCCGGGGAACCATGGAGAACCGGGGGAGCCGACGTGTCCGGCAAGCCCGACGTGTCCGGCGGGACCGGTGTATCCGGGAGGACCGGGGCGGCGGTCATGGGCCTACTCCGTCAGATCGACCCACTGCGTCAGGGCGGCGATGATTTTCTTGGCCTGATCGCGGCTGGAGATGGCGAACTTGGACTGGGACCGGTATTCGTCGTTTTGTTTCTTGTAGCGGCGGATGATGTAGCGATCCGGGCCGTAGTCGCCGAGTTTGTTGTCCCACTGGGTGAAGCGGAAGATGATGGTGGTCCAGGCCCCTTTGGAGAGCACGACCTTGTCCAGCTCCTTGACCTTCAAGAGGCCGTCTTCTTCGTAATTGATGGTGATTTCGTCGATGGTGGCGGCCATGGGCATCCTTTAGCAGGCTGTGGCCTCGTTTTGCGAGGCGCGTTCACTGTGTTTCTCGGCCAGCCGGACCTCGCGCCGGGCCCGGGCCTCGCGATTGCGGCGGCAGTCCTCGGCCGTCTCCAGGATCAGCTCCGGGACGGGCGTGGGGTGGCGGTTCGTGTCCAGGGCCACGTAGGTCAGATAGGCGGAGCCCGTGTGGCGGATCTCGCCGGTGATCAGATCCTCGGCCTCCACCCGCACGCCGATCTCCATGGAGGTGCGCCCGGCGTAGTTGACGCTGGCCCGAAAGATCACCACCTCGCCGATAAACGCCGGTTTGAGAAAATCCATGCGGTCGAAGGAGGCCGTGACCACGGCCGTGCGGCAGTGGCGCATGGCCGCGATGCTCCCGGCGGTGTCGATGCATTTGAGGATGACCCCACCGTGGACGTTGCCTGCCGGATTGGCGTCCTGGGGCAGCATGCGCTGCAACACCACGGCCTGGCTCACGGAGACGGCCTTGCCCGGCTTAGTCATTGACGTTGTATCCCTTGTGCCGCATGCACTCGTCGATGATCTGTTGCTGTCGTTCCGAGGCCACGCCGGGATCGGTCATGGTGCCGGTGGAGACATAGGACTGGTTTTGGCAGTCGAGGAAATCGCGTTCGGTGGCCACGCGGGTGTCGTAATCCGGGGTGGTTGCGGAGGTACAGCCTATGGCGAGAAGGGCCGTGACCAGGGCAGTCGAGAAAAAAAACCGACGCATGGAGGTGCTCCGATGGGCTTTGATGTCCGTTGCCGCGCCGACATGACAGGATTGTCCGGCACGTTTCCGTTCCATACCGTCGGCGGCACGGCCGGTCAACAGGGGAAACGCCGGGGACGGCGAACCGAGCCCCGATTTGCCGCGTCTTATTCCAGGCCGAATTTCTTGATTTTACGCCACAGGGAGGCCCGGTCGATGCCCAGCACCGCCGCAGCCTTGGTGCGGCTGCCGCCGCAATGCCCCAGCACCCAGGCCACATGCCGCCGCTCGTTCTCCTCCAGGGTCACGGGTTCGTTGGCGCACGGCCTGGCCACGCGCACGGGCTCGCCGCTTAAGTCCGGGGGCAGATGGCGGACATCGATGGCCTCCCCCTCGGCCATGACCGCAGCCCGCTCGATGATGTTCTCCAGTTCGCGCACGTTGCCGGGAAAGGGGTAGTCGACGAGGATCTCCATCACCTCCGGCGACATGGTCAGGCTGTCCCGGCCGAGCTTTTTGGCCATCTTGGCCAAAAAAAACCGGGCCAGCAGGGCCACGTCCCCCTCGCGCTCGGACAGGGGCGGCAGGGTCAGGACGATGACGTTTAGGCGATAATAGAGATCCTGGCGAAAATGCCCGGCCTGCACCTCGCGCCGCAAGTCCTTGTTGGTGGCGGCCACGATGCGCACATCCACGGGAATGTCCTTTGCCCCGCCCACCCGCCGGATGACCCGCTCCTGCAGGGTCCGCAGAAGCTTGACCTGCATGGCCGGGGAGGTCTCGCCCAGCTCGTCGAGAAAAAGCGTGCCCCCCGGCGCGGATTCGAAAAGCCCCTTCTTCAGGCGCACGGCCCCGGTGAAGGCCCCTGGCTCGTGCCCGAACAGCTCGTTTTCCAGAAGCTCCTCGTTGAAGGCCCCGCAGTTGACGGCCAGAAAGCGTTCGTCCCGCCGGGCGCTCAGCAGGTGCAGGGTCCGGGCCACCAACTCCTTGCCCGTGCCCGTCTCCCCCAGAAGCAGGACCGTGGAATCCGTGGGGGCCACCTGGGCCACGGTGCGCTTTAGGCGCTCGATGGCCGGACAGTGCCCGATGATGGTCAACGGGTCGGGTTTGTCCCGCAGCCGCTCCCGCAGGGTCTTGACCTCCTGCCGCAGCCGCCGTTTCTCCAGGGCCTTTTGGGCCAGAAGCCGGGCCTCTTCGATGCCGTAGGGCTTGGCCAGGTAGTCGTAGGCCCCCCGGCGCATGGCCGTGACCGCCGTCTCCACCGTGGGATAGCCCGTGACCACCACCACCTCCGTGTCCGGCCACAGGGTCTTGGTCCGCTCCAGGACCGCAAGGCCGTCCACGCCCTCCATGATCAGGTCGGTGATGACCAGGTCGAATTCGTTTTTCTCCAGTTCCGCCAAGGCCTCCCGGCCGCCGCCGGCCACGGTCACCTGGGCCCCGCGCCGGGAGAACACATGGGCCAGATTGGTCCGGGCGATGGGCTCGTCGTCCACTACCAGGATTTGCGGAGGAAGTTCGTTCACGCCGACACCTCCTGTTCAGGCTCGGCCTTCTCAGGCGGACAGGTTTCCCGGCCCAGGGGCAGACGGATGATGAAGGCCGCCCCCCGGCCGGGTTCGCTCTCGGCGAGGATGGTTCCGCCGTGCTTTTTGACGATGCCAAAGACCACGGAAAGCCCGAGCCCCGTGCCCTTGCCCACATCCTTGAGCGTGAAGAAGGGATCGAACACCCGGCCCAGATGTTCGGGGTCGATGCCGGGACCGGTGTCCTCCACCCGGATCACCGCCTGGGCGGCAAGGTCGTCGCGTTCGGCGGACACGGTGATGGTCCCGGGATGGTCTCCGATGGCCTGGGCGGCGTTCAAAAACAGATTCAAAAAGACCTCCTGCATGCGCTGGGAGTCCAGGGGCACGCACAGGTCGTCCGGCACCCGGCGGGCGATGTCCACGTCGGCCGGGAGCTGGGCCGAGACCATCCCCACGCAACGTTCCACCAGATCGGCCAGCCGGGTGGGCTTCATGGTGAATTCGTTTTCCCGGGAAAAATCCAAAAGGCCTTTGACGATATCCCGGGAGCGCAGCACCTCATGGTGGATGTTGTCCAGCATCTGGGCCACGAAGGCGTCGTTTTTGCCGATGTCCTCCTCGCGCAGGATCTGACAGGAGGTGGAGATGTTGTTTAAGGGGTTGTTGAGCTGATGGGCGATTCCGGAGGTCAGAACCCCCAGCGAGGCCAGCTTCTTTTCCTGTAGAAGCTGATTTTGCCGCTTGTCGAGCTCCTTGATCATGCGGTTTAAGGCATTGACCACGTCCCTGGTCTCGTCGCGGCCCGGGGGCAGGTCGATGGCCTGGAAATGTCCCGTGGCCACCTGCCGGGTGGTATCCTCGATGAGTTGCAGGGCGATGATGATGCGGCGGCCCACCACCCAGGAAAACCCGATGCCCAAAAAAATCAGGGTCAGGGTGGAAAACAGCAGTTGGCGCTTCAAGTTGTCCACGATGCGCAGGATGCCGTCGCGTTGCACCTTCTTGATGCGCCGGGAGGTGGCCACCAGGCCCCGGCCCTGTTCGCGAAGCGCGGCCTGGGCCTTCTCCACGGCCTCCGGCGGCGTGGAACCGGCCGTCTCGGCCAGCTTTGCGGCGGCGTTGCGGTAGGCGGTCAACTGGTCGCGAAGTCCCATGAAGTCGGCCTCGCCCTGGGCCGGGGCCTGGCCCTCCAGGGACTGGGTGACGATGCCCCGGATGATGTCCAGACTTTTGTCCACGAAGAGCAGGCTTTCCCGGTAGTCTTCGTCCATGGCGTAGAGCAGGTAGTTTTTCTCGTAGCGGCGCACCTCCAGGATGTCGTTGCTGAGGTCGTCCACCACCTCGGCCAGGCGCAGGGCCTCCCCGATGCGCAGCAGATGGTCGTAGGAGATGCTGCC
Organism: Desulfolutivibrio sp.; assembly: GCF_036584575.1. NCBI lineage: Bacteria > Pseudomonadati > Thermodesulfobacteriota > Desulfovibrionia > Desulfovibrionales > Desulfovibrionaceae > Desulfolutivibrio > Desulfolutivibrio sp. The sequence goes on along the minus strand of NZ_JAZHDB010000224.1, from coordinate 21,708 downwards.
CAGAAGTCCCATGCCCGCAAAGGCCACGATGATGCTCATGACGATCTTTTGGCGAATGTTCACGGTTTGACCTCGGGGAGCGTCTGCCCGGCTGGGGCGTCAAAGGCGGCGGCCAGGGCCTGGCGTACCTCGGACACCAGGACGATGCGCGGCAGGGCGGCCATGCTGCGTCCGGCCTCTTCCACCTCGGCGGCGTTTTCCATGGGCAACACCACGCTGGTGATTCCCGCCCGCACGGCGGCTAAAAGCTTCTCGCGCACCCCGGCCACCCTCAGCACCCGGCCGGAAAGGGATATCTCCCCGGAAAAGGCCATGCCCGGCGGCGTGGGTCGCCCCGAAAGCAGGGAAAAAAGGGCCACGGCCATGGTCAGACCGGCCGAAGGGCCGTCCTTGGACACGCCCCCGGCCGGGATGTGGATATGGATGTCGTGTTCGGCGAAAAATCCCGGGTCGATGCCGAAGTCCACGGCGTTGCTGCGCAGATGGCTGAGCGCAATCTGCCCGGACTCCTTGAGCACCTCGCCAAGCGATCCCGTGAGCAACAGCCTGCTGGCCCCGCGCATGCGCGAGACCTCCACGGACACGATCTCCCCGCCCGTCTCGGACCACACCAGCCCAACGGCCTCGCCGACTTGGGGGCCATGCCCGGCGGTTTCGTGGCTGAACCGGCGGGGACCGAGCAGGGCGGCGGCCATGTCCGGGGCGATGTCGCCCGCAAATCCGGTCTTGCCCTCGCTGAGGCACACCCGGGCGATCTTGCGGCACACCCGGGCGATTTCCCGCTCCAGCCCCCGCACCCCGGCCTCGTTGGTGTAGCCCCGGATGATGTCCTGCAAGGCCTGGCGGGTGAAATCGGGATAGGGATGGGTCAGGCCGTGTTCGCGCAACTGGCGCGGCGCCAAAAACCGGGTGGCGATCTCGATCTTCTCCTCCTCGGAATAGCCGGAAAACGGCACCACCTCCATGCGGTCCAGGACCGGCCCGGCCAGGCGCTCGGTGGAGTTGGCCGTGGCGATGAAAAACACCCCGGACAGATCGAAGGGCACTTCCATATAGCGGTCCACGAAGCGGCAGTTCTGCTCCGGGTCCAGGATCTCGAGCAGGGCCTGGGCCGGGTCGCCTTTAACGTCGCGGCCGATTTTGTCCACCTCGTCGAGCATAAAGACCGGGTTGCGCACCGACAGCCCGCGCAGGGCCGAAATCACCCGGCCGGGCAGGGCCCCCACGTAGGTCCGGCGATGGCCGCGAAGCTCCGCGTCGTCGCGCAGGTCGGCCAGGGACATGCGGGTGAACGTCCGGCCCATGGCCTGGGCGATGGCCATGCCCACCGAGGTCTTGCCCACCCCGGGCGGCCCCACAAAGCACAGGATGGGGGACCGCGAGGCGGTCTCGGCAGGCCTTTGGGCCAGGATGCCGCGCACCGAGGACCGAAACTCATCCAGGTCGATGGGCTTGGTCAGATAATGCACCGCCCCGGTCTTGATGGCCCGCACCGCCGTGTCCACCGTGGCGAACCCGGTGACGATCATGATTTTGGTGGCCGGGGAGACCGCCTTGGCCTTGTCGAGCAGTTGCAGGCCGTCCATGCGGTCCATCTTGAGGTCGGTGACGATGAGATCGAATTCGAAACGGCGCACCCGCTCCAGCGCCGCCTGTCCGTTCTCGGCCGTCTCCACCCGGTAGCCCTCCCGGACCAGCACATGGCGCAGATTCTCCCGGGCGATGGGTTCGTCGTCCACCACCAGGATCCAGGCCTCGCTCTTCTGGCGCATGGTCCGCGAGGCCAGATGCTCCAGGATGCGGTCTTTTATCTGCCCAAGCCCGGCGTGGCTGGCGTCGAGCACCGCCTCGGCCCGTTCCAGATCCAGGCTGTCCGGCGTGACCGCATTCCACGGCAAAGACAGCAAGAGCTCCACGTAATTGGTGGAGATGGCGTATTCCGCCGCCGAGGGGTCGGTGGTGGACAACCGGCCAAGCTCGGCGTCCACGGCCTCCCGGGCGGCCGGGGGCAGTTCGGCCGCCCGGGCGCGTTCGGCGAGTCCCTGGGGGCCGGGCTCAGCGTCCTGGCGCGTCTCGTCGTTTTTGCGAAAAAAAATCATGTCCGGGCTCCCTTTTTGCCCTGGCCGGGGTTGCGTTGCGCAAACGAACGCCCGTTGCAAAAACGAACACTCCCGGCTTCAGCACTTTGTCCCGTAAATTGAGTATGATGCAAGACAGCCTACCCCCGTGTGTTCGGTATTGCAACATCCCCGACGTCCCCAATGGCTGCACCCCTGAATTTCATTCCCTACTATTCCAAGGTGTTATGCGTAAAAAATCGGTTTGGCACGACCCTTGTTATACCGGGGTGATTGCAACTTTCAAACCGGAGGAATGGCATGGGCAGCTTACGGCATGCAGTGGAATCGACCTTTGCGGTGGTGGCCTACGCCGAACGGAATATGGACGGCGAGGCGAAGCGGATATTGGAAGAGGATGACGAGGATTCCCAGCCTCGAAAACGGGCCGAGCGTCAGATGGCGGGACAGACCCGCCGTCAGAGAGTGCGGGCGGAATAGATCATGAGCGGTGAACGTCCAAAACACTCCCGAGTCCCGGCGGCACGTCGGCTGGGACTCGGCCCCCGCCCCCCCCAGGGCGTGCGCGTGGACCGGGTTCCCCTGCGGGTCTGCCTGGACGACTACGCCGAGGCCCTAACCCTGGCCGAATCCGGGGAGCTGCTCCTGGCCGGGAAGATCATCGCCCGGCGCGGCAAGGGCCGCAAACGGATCATCGTGCTTGGCCGGGGACGCTCGTTCTCGGCCCGGCTTTCCGAATACGCCCTGCATCTGGCCGCCAGGCTGGGATATGGCCTTGTCTTTTTGAGTGTCGGGCCTGCCGGGCGTTCCGAAGAAAACACGCCGGACATGCACCGGTTTGTGCGCGAATCCTTCGCCTTCGCCTCGTCCGAGGCCGCCAGGCCCTTTTTGCTCAAGGCCCTGGAGCTGAACGTCGAGGCCGGGCACATGGTCCATTTCGGGGAATCCGGGGAGGCTGTCCGCGCGGTCAGCGACGGCCTGCACCGGGTGGAGCTCATTTTGAGCGACCCGGGCAACGACGCGGACGTGGGGCGCCTGGCCCCGGCCGCCGTGTTCACCGTGTCCTAGTCCTGCGGACTCGAAATCCAGGGTGCTGCATTTCGAGACATCGCTTTGAAATACTGATCGTTCTTAAAAAAGACAGGCGTCTTTTTTAAGGGACGCATCACGAGAAAGAACCTCCTGGCCGCGCGGCTTCGCCCACGGCAAGGGCGCCCCGCAGGCGCATGTGTCTCCGGACATGTTCAAAATTTCACAGAAGGACGAAAGGCGTGACGGCAACAACCCGTTTTGACGAATCCGCCCCGGCACGGGGTGAAAACACCATGGAGGATCGAATCATGGCACAGACGGAAACGGCTTCGCGGCCGGTAAAAAAAGCGATCTTTTACGGCCTGGTCACCGTTGGTCTCTACGCCGGGGTGTTCGCCTACGCCGACACCATCGCGGCCCAGTTCGCCCAGGGCGCCCTGTGGGCCGCCGGGCCCATCGCCACGGTGTTCGTAGTCTCCTGGTGCCACGGCTCGTTCGCCAACAACCTGTGGGCCTGTCTGGGCGTTACGGCCTCAAAGCGCGTCCAGAAGCGTCCCGCCGTGCAGCCCGTCGCCCGTCCCCGGGTTCGGGCCACCCTCAACGCTTAACCCACGCCGGGAGGATCATGGATCATGGATACGTTTTTGCTCGACGCGACAAAATTCATCACGCTCACCCCTGAGAACATCACGTTTTTATTCATCGTGGGGTTCATTGGCGGTCTGGTCAGCGGGTTCATCGGCTCCGGCGGGGCGTTTGTGCTCACCCCGGGCATGATGAGCCTGGGGGTTCCGGGCACGGTGGCCGTGGCCAGCAACATGTGCCACAAGTTCCCCAAGGCCCTGGTCGGGGCCATCAAACGCTTCAAGTACGGCCAGGTGGATATCAAGCTCGGCCTGGTCATGGCCGTCTCGGCCGGTGTGGGCGTGCAGGTGGGCATCATGCTGCAAAACGCCATCCTGTCGCGCTGGGGGCAGGCCGGGAGCGACCTGTACGTGAGCCTGTCCTTCGTGGCCGTCCTGGTCGTCGTGGGCGGCTACGTGTTGCGCGACGCCGTGACCACCTCCCGCCGGGGCGGGGAGGAGCAGGTGGCGCCCCTGGCCAGACGTCTCCAGGCCATCGAACTGTGGCCCATGATGACCTTTAAGACCGCCGGGATGCGCATCTCGTTTTGGTTCACGGTGCCCGTGGGGTTCGCCACCGGCATGTTGGCCGCCACCATCGCCGTGGGCGGCTTCATCGGCGTGCCGGGCATGATCTACGTGCTGGGCGCGTCGAGCCTGGTGGGCTCGGCCACGGAACTGGTCATCGCCTTCGTCATGGGCCTTTTCGGGTCCATCAATTGGGCCATGCAGGGCATGGTGGACATCCGGCTGGTGCTCATCATCCTGGGCGGTTCGCTTCTGGGCGTGCAGCTCGGGGCCATCGGCACCACCTATGTACGCGAACACATGATCAAGGTGGTCATGGCCACGATCATGCTGGTGGTGGCTGTCAGCCGGGGCATCGCCGTGCCCAAGTACCTGGCCAAGCTGGGCCTCATGGATATCTCGGAATCCACGTTGTCGGTCATGGACACGGCCAGCTTCGTGATCATGTGCGCGGCGCTTATGATCGGCGCGGTGATCATTTTGGGCAGCATGTGGAAGGCCAAGCGCGCCGAACGCGGCGAGGCCCTGGGAAATGCCTAAATGAAAACGGGACGGGCCACGGTCCGCCCCGCCCAAAAATCGTCCGAGGGTTGATCGTCGCCTCCACGATCGCGCCGCGCCCCGGCCCGGGAACTGCCTCCCGGCCGGGGCGCGGCAGTGGCAGATGAATGCGATCACTGTACAGTTTGCTCTGTCGCTGTTCGCATACTAGAAACAGTCTAAACGTTACTTAATTTTTGAACAATTGTCATGCAAGTTTCTGATAAAAATATTCAAATCCGAGTCAGAACTGGTTAATAGGTCAAGGCCGTAACGGTGCTTGACAATAAGATCGACGTCAGGGTTTTCCATAAGCGCTCTTCGCATGCCGGGGATCGAAGACAAAAGTTCATTGACATTTCTGTGACACAGTTCACGTGTAGTTGTTACCCCAATATCTGGTCTATAGTAGAAGTAAGCCATAAAAAAGGATTGAAGAAGAGAGGATGAGGCTATCTCGCCGGGCCAAGTGAGCGAGATGATATTCATAGCCTCTTTGTCTGCTTCAATTTCTCGTTCTATAGTTGGTATATTTCTTGATGAAGAAGTACAATGTAGAATGATGTGTGCCATTTCATGTGATAAAACTGAGCGCATGAGCGATTGCCATTGAAAAACTGATTCCGGAATAAAATTAGCTTTATTTGTGATTTGCAATGTCTCATTGTCGGGAAGTCCCAAAAATTCTGAAATCTCAGGAGGTCTTCCGTTTAATGCCGCACGGTCGTGTCTAATAATTTGATCTGTATATATTTTAGCTAGTTCATTAATATATAAACCCAGAGCTTCCTGCTTGTTCAACCTAGCGTCCGGAAGGAGGGCAATCATAACATTTGCTTCCGCAATGCGATACATAAGAAGGCGAAGTTCTTTGCTGATAGCAATTTCTTTGCAGTTGGTAGAAGCGTCAAAGTATGTATTGCTATTGAAATTGAGCTTTATGTCTTTTATCAGAGGGTATTTACTTCCTAGAATATTTTTCATATGTTGAAAATCGTCATTTATAACCTCACAGAATCCTATGTCTTTATTTTCAACCGTTTGTTTGTGGTATTCTTCTTGCGTTCCTTCGAATTTAGGGCGTACACCATGGGTGTAGTAATCACTTGCGGACGAATAATCTGACACAAAGATGATGGATAATATCGTGTTGATGAGTAGTGCAGTGCAGTTAATCTTCATTTTTCCCTCCCAGATCAAATACGATGCTTTGAAGCTTGTCGCAGCTTTCTTTAGAAATGGAGAGATTTTCACATGCACATTTTTCATTTTTTGTTTTATCAACTATACAAGAACGCCAAGAAGTTGCAATATCTTTCCCCAATATGGTGATTAAAAAATTTTCAATTGAGGTGTCAATCGCTTCAGATTGGATTTTAAGATTACTTTTTTGTATAGTGGTTAAGCTACTATTGTTGGCAGCTGAATTTATCGTTTTTCTGACGTTCCCCAGAGACGAAAGGATGTCATGGAAAGTAGGGTCATGTTCTGTTAACTTTCCATGGATATATAATGTAGACTCTGAGGACGTTGTCCCAGTTGTGGCTATTTCGTGAAGACTTTTAAGATCGATGGGACTGCTGTTTGTTGTGTATACAAGCGCTGCGATAATGAGGAATATAAGTGGCTGGCCAAAGTTATTAAAAACAAACTTTCCTGTGGTAATATTTATCTCTGTACAGTCATTCGATTTCTCGTACTTAGATGCCATGCGAGCTGCCATGAAGAGTGCGTAAAAGACAATAAAATCCGAAAAGATTCGAAATAAGATCCGTTCAATTATGATTGCCGGTTCAAAAAACGCATACATTGTAGACATAGCAACCTCTAAAGTCTTCGGGTGTCCCGGTAGATCTTGAAGAATGAACTTATTTGGAAACTATTTTTGGCCTCGACAAGCGCGTGCTATTGTTTCATGTTGTTAGATGCCAGTTTGAGTCAAAATTTTTCGATATAAATTTTAGCTTAGGCATAAATTAATGACAATCTAAATTTTATCCTGGCCCACTCGAAAGGTATGATATGGCTTGGGAGGACACAATTTTAATAAACAGGTATTGCGGACGCTCTGCGGGCCGGTTCGGAGAGCGGCATTCGCAAAAATGTACAGTGATAGTATCCACGTAACGCCGCTGTCCGAGGGTTGATCGTCGCCTCCACGATCGCGCCGCGCCCCGGCCCGGGAACTGCCTCCCGGCCGGGGCGCGGCGTTTCGGCAAGCCCCCAAGGCGTATGCCCGACCGGACGCCAACACGTCACACGTAAAAAAACGCCAGCGGCCCTTGATATTTTTTTCCGCTTATGCCCAACTGCCTGGGCGTCGACGACCTCTCCCGCCTTGAACCTCCTGCGTGCGTATCGGGGGCGATCATGAGCAGGGCCGAACGGATCATCACCTCCCTCCTGGCCCAGGCCGGGATCACCGTCAACGGGCCGAACCCCTTCGACATCCGCGTCCACGACCCAGACCTGTATTCCCGCGTCCTGCGCGACAAAAGCCTGGGCCTGGGCGAGGCCTACATGGAAGGCTGGTGGGACTGCGAATGTCTGGACGAGCTGTTTCGCCGCCTGTGCCTCGCCGAACTGGACGTCTGGGCCCAAAAAAGTCTGCCGCTTCTGATCGACCTCTTCTTTGAACGGCTCTTCAACCGCCAGTCGCGAGGCCGGTCCAAGGGCGTGGCCAGACGGCACTACGACCTGGGCAACGACATGTTTTTGTCCTGGCTCGACCCCAACAACCAGTACAGTTGCGCCTATTTCTCCGGGACCGGCGACCTGGAGACGGCGCAAAGGCACAAGCTCGACCTCATCCGCCGCAAACTGGACATCCGGCCCGGCGACGCCGTCCTGGACATCGGATGCGGCTGGGGCGGGCTGTCCGCCTATCTCGCCGAACACTGCGGCTGCACGGTCACCGGGGTGAACATCTCGCACGAACAGGCGGCCCACGCCAAGGCCTGCGCAACGGCCCGGGGTCTTGCGGTGGAGATCGTCGAACGCGACTACCGCGACATGCGAGGGCATTTCGACAAGATCGTGTCCGTGGGCATGTTCGAACACGTGGGCCAAAAAAACCACCGGGACTTCATGCAGGCCGTCAACCGCTGCCTGCGGGACGGCGGAACGTTCCTTTTGCACACCATCGCCGCCAACGTCTCGGCCGTCGGGTGCGACCCCTGGATTCGCAAATACATCTTTCCCGGCGGCGCCCTGCCCTCCCTGGCCCAGATCGCCCGGGCCGCCGAGGGGCTTTTCGTGGTCGAGGACGCCCACAACCTGGCCCCCCACTACGACAAGACGCTCATGGCCTGGCACGAACGCTTCCAGGCCGCCTGGCCGGGCCTGCGGCAACGGTTTCCGGAGAGTTTCCGGCGCATGTGGGACTATTATCTTTTGTCCTGCGCCGGGGCCTTCCGGGCCCGGGCCCTGCAACTGTGGCAACTGGTCATGACCAAGCCCGGCACGCCGCAGCCACCATGCCGGGCGGGGTGAGGCGCGAGCCCCGCCGCTTGGCGCCTCTTCGCCGATGGTTGGGGATGCCGGGCGCCGGGAAAAAGACTGACGGGCGTCATGCGGCGACGCATATCATGAGCCGGATTCCCGCTGACGTCTCCCTCAAAGGCTTTTTTCTTTCCGAAAAGCGTATTAGGATTCCCGCCGGATAAGCGGCCATCCCTTGCTTGCCAGAGCCGCACCGACCCTCGCGACCCCGGCCAGGGCCGCCCGGCAACGCATGCTCTGGCCCCATGGAGTTCCCTTTGCTCTCCATCACAAGTGAAATCAATCTGTATTGCGACGTCATTAGCCTGGACCCCCTGATCATCGTGGGCTTCGGTTCGCCGAACCCCGGCCAGCCTGCCTTGACGCTGAGCCATGCGCTTCGGGACAAAAAGGTCTATTACATCCTGTGGTCATGGTGGACGCTGCAGGATGACGCTGAACTCTACAACATGGTGACCGCCTGCCATTACTTGAAAAGGCACTATCCGCTGCACGACATGCACGTCATGGCGAATGATCAGGTCGACATGGCTCTTCTCAGAAAATGTGAAATAAATTCAACATTTTGCCATCAAAACGCATTCCTCGATCAACGTATTTTCAACATCATCGATGGGTCAGCCAAGGAATATGACGCCATATATAATGCGAGGCTCAGTCCGTTTAAGAGGCATGCCCTTGCGTCTCAATTAAATAGCGTCGGTCTGATATATTATTCTATTGCAAAAGAAAAAGAGGAGGCGGCCGCATATAAAATCAAGATCAAGAGGGATCTTCCCAACGCTGCATTTTTGAATGAACATCCCGAAACCGGCGTGGATAGGTTCTTGTCGTCACAGGAAATATGTGGGCTCTACAACATGTCTAAAGTCGGGTTATGCCTTTCATACATGGAGGGTGCCATGTACGCTGCGACGGAATACCTGTTGTGCGGCATTCCCGTCGTCAGCACCCACAATATCGGAGGGAGGGACTATTTCCTGCATAGAGATTTTTCCCGCCTCGTCGATTCGGACCCGCGCGCCGTCGCTGAGGCGACGTATGATCTGATTTCGGCAAAAATCCCCCCCAAGGTGATCAGGCAACGCACCTTGCTGGAAATGCTCAGGCACAGACAGATTTTCATCGATCATGTCCAAACCATCTTTGACAAAGAAAACGCCGGGAGAAGATTCGCAGACGAATGGGACGTGGTTTTCAAAAACAAGCTGTTGGTCTGGGGCATCCCGAACTGGCAGGTGCTTGAATACATACGAAAGAATGAAGGACACCGGGGGCCGCTCACGACGCCGCTTGCACGGCGGTATGGCGTGACGGTTCCGGAAAATTTCGAGTGGGAATAAGCGGCGAACAAACGGAAAAAGCGCCCGGAACCGGCCGCCGAGCCCGTAAGCCCGGTTCGGCCGCCTACTTCACGGCGGCGATCTTGGCCAGGGCCGCGAAGCACTCCTCCAGGGGGGCGGGCTCGCCCACGTCCTGGCGCAGGTAGATATTGATGGGGCCGATCATGGCCAGGGCCCGGTCGATGTCCGGATTCGACCCCTTGGCGTAGGCCCCGATGTTCACCATGTCCTCCACCCGGCGGTAGGTGGCCAGAAGCCGCAGGAGCGCCTTGCCCGCCTCGCGCTGCTGCGGGGTGGTCACGTCCGTGCGCAGACGGCTGATGCTTTTTAAGACGTCGATGGCCGGGAAATGTCCCTGGTCGGCCAGGTCGCGGGTGAGCACGATGTGCCCGTCCAGGATGGACCGGGTGGCGTCGGCGATGGGTTCGGTGAAGTCGTCGCCGTCGACCAGCACGGTGTAGATGCCGGTGATGGAGCCGGATTTGTTCTTCCCGGCCCGCTCCAAAAGCTTGGGCAGATGAGCGAAGACCGAGGGGGTATAGCCCCGGGTGGTGGGCGGCTCCCCGGCCGCCAGCCCCACCTCGCGCCCGGCCATGGCGAAGCGGGTCACGGAGTCCATCATAAGTATCACGTCCGCGCCCTCGTCCCGGAAATATTCGGCCATGGCCGTGGCCGCGTAGGCCGCGCGCATGCGGATCAACGGGCTCTGGTCCGAGGTGGCGATGACCAGCACCGACCGGGCCAGCCCCTCGGGGCCCAGATCCTTTTCAATAAATTCCAAGACCTCGCGGCCGCGTTCGCCCACAAGCCCGATGACGTTGACGTCGGCCTTGGTGCCCCGGGCGATCATGCCCATGAGCGTTGATTTCCCGACGCCCGAACCGGCCATGATGCCCACCCGCTGGCCCTTGCCCAGGGTCAAAAGGCCGTTGATGGCCCGCACCCCCACGTCCAGGGGCTCGGAGATGCGCGGCCTCTCCAGGGGGCTGGGCGGCTCGGCGAAGATGGGGCGAAATTTCCGGGGGAAGATGGGGCCGATCTCGTCGATGGGATTGCCGAAGGCGTCCACGGTGCGGCCCAGAAAACGCCTCCCCACGGGCATAAGCGGCGGGGTGGAGGTGTTTTTGATGAGCGTGCCGGGGCTTATGCCGCGCATGTCGCCGTAGGGCATAAACAGGCAGGCCCCGTCGCGAAACCCCACCACCTCGGCCGGAATCTCCATGCCCCGGGCGTCGTCGGGCATGAGTCGGCACACGGAGCCGATGGGGGCCTTGATGCCCCGGCCCTCGGCGATGAGCCCCACCACCTTGCTCACCTTGCCGAAGGCCTGGGCGGGCTGCAAGTCGGCCATGATGCTGACCAGGGCCTTGGCGTCAAGCTCCATGGACGTCGCCCGCCGCCTCGCCATCGGCCTCGGGGCGCACCGAAAGCTGTTCGAAGATGCGCGAAACCTCCGCAAAACGGCTGTCGACGGTGTTGTCCACCATGCCGTCGCGGCTCTCCAGGCGCACGCCCCCGGGCAGAAGCGCCGCGTCGCCGCGCACATGCCAGCGTTCGAGCCCCTGGCGGCTATGGGCGGCCCGGGTCAAAAGCTCCTCCATCATGGGCATGTCGTCGGGATGCACGATCACGGACAACTCGGTGCGGCTGTCAATGAGATCCAGGGCCTCGTCCAAAAGCGAGGCCAAAATCTCCTGGCGCGAGTCGCCCAAAAGGATGCCGAAGGATTTTTCCAGGGCCAGGCGCACAAGCGCGACGAAATCCTGACGGTAGCCGTCCCACAGGGTCTTGCGGTCGCCCTGGATGGCGGCCAGGGTCTCGCCGAAGGCCTTGCTCATCTCGGCCACATGGGTCTCGAACTGGGTCTGGGCCTGCTCCGTGCCCTGGGCCAGCCCTTCCTCCCGAGCCGCGACGCGCAGCCGCTCGGCCTCGGTCATGGCCTGGGCGATGATCTCCTTGGCCATGTCCTGGGCCTTTGTCCGGGTGCGCTCCCAGAATTCGGCCTCCATGCGCTCGAAGGGAAACGGCGTCCGCCGGGCCTCGATCTCGGCCACGGTGGTCTCCTGGGGACCGGCCGCGCCGACGCCCATGACCACCCGGCCCGTGGCCGACGCAATGCCCCCGGGGGGGTTAGACGAAGACATCCCCGCCTCCGCGCCCTATGGCGATCTTGCCCTCGGCCTCCAGGCGACGCACGGTCTTGACCACGTTTTGCTGGGAGCTCTCCACGTCCGAGAGCTTCACCGGCCCCATGATCTCCAGATCCTCCTGGATCATGGTCGCGGCGCGCTCGGAGAGGTTTTTGAAGAACTTCTCCTTGAGCTCATCGCTGGCGCCCTTGAGGGCCTGGGTCAACTCCTCGTTGGAGACCTCTTTGAGGAGTTCGCGGATGCCCCGGTCGTCCAAGGCCTTGATGTCCTCGAACACGAACATGAGGTTGCGAATGTCCTCGGCCATCTGGGCGGATTCCTCTTCGATCTCCGAAAGGACTTCCTCCTCGGTGGCCCGGTCCACGGCGTTTAAGATCTCGGCCACGGCCGTCACGCCGCCCACCTTCTTGCCTTCCTTGCCGCCCATGGCGATGAGCTGGTTTTGCAGAACCTTGTCCACCTCCATGAGCATCTCCTCGGCCACGGCCTCCAGCCGCGACAGGCGCATGAGCACCTCGGCCCGCACGCCCGAGGGCAGGTTCTGGAGGAGCTCGGCGGCCTGGTCCGGATGCAGATGGCCAAGGATCAGCGCCAGGGTCTGGGGATGCTCGTTGCGAAGGATCTGGGCCAGGATGCGCGGACTGACGTTGCCGAGCTCCTGGAAGGGCGTGGGCCCGGTGTCGATCTCCAGCGAGTCGAGGATGTACTTGGCCGTGTCCGCATCCAGGGTCTTGCCCAGAAGCTGCCGCACCTGATCCGGCCCGCCCACCACCATTTCCTTGCCGAACTGCATGTTTTCGTTGAATTCGTGAACGATCTCCTCGACCTGCTCCTTGGGCACGGTTTCCATGTCCAGCATGGCCTTGGAGATGCGCGCGATCTCCCGACGATCCAGGCGCTTGAACACCTCGCCGGTGAACTTGTCGCCAAGCGCCAGACAGAGCACGGCGGTTTTCTGGGGACCGGAAAAAGGGGCCATGTCGCCCTACGCCTCCTGCTTGAGCCAGCTTTTGAGCACGGTGATGGACTGCTCCACGTTTTCTTCGAAAAGTTGCAGGGCCAGGGCCTTGGCCAGTTCAAAACGCTTGGATTCCTCGATGACGCCGACTTCCTCTTCCTCGGGTTCTCCCAGGGCCATGCGAGCCTCTCCTTCAGGCAGACGATCCAGTGTTTCGATGCCTTCCTCCGATACCCGGGGCCGGATCAGGGCCATGACCACCGGGCGCACCACCAGGATCAGGAACAGGAAGATCAAAAGACCGTTCAAAAAGGGCTTGCCGAGACGCTGGGCGTATTCCAGCATGGTCTCCATCAGGCTCGGTTCACCGGACAGGTCCGGGGAGCCGAACTCGAAGCTCGACACCTCCACCTCGTCGCCCCGCCCGGAGTTCACGCCCGCCGCCTTGGACACCAGGGCCCGGATGCGCTCCAGTTCCTCGGCCTTGCGCGGGGCGAACACCGGAGTCTCCGACCCTTCGGGAGTGGTGTACGTTCCGTCCACGATAACCGCGATGGTCTGGCGATTCAAGCCTCCCATGGAGGTGACGATGTTTTGTTCTTCCTTGTTGATCTCGTAGTTGGTGGTGCGGTTTTCCCGGTTGGACTTCTGGGTGGACTCGGTGCCGGAAAAGCCGTCGCCGCGAAAGTTGGTGTTGGGCACGGCCGCACCGCCCTGGGGGGTGGTGATGGCGGCATCCTCGACCATGGCCGAACCGGAGGTGGATTCCTCGCTGCGCTGCTCGCTGCGCACCACGGTGGCGTCGGGGTCGTAGGACTCCTTGCGGATGGTGCGCTGGTTGAAATCCAGGTCGGCGTTGACCTTGACCATGGCCCGGCCGGGGCCCACGATGGGCGTGAGCAGTTGCTCGATGCGGTTTTCCAGGTTGGCTTCGTAGGTGGTCTTGTATTCCAATTGGGAGGTGGTCATGCCTTCCATGGTGCTGTCCCCGGTGGGCTGATACAGCACCAGGCCGTTGGTGTCGGTGATGGTGATCCGGTCGGGCGTCAACCCTTCGACGGACATGGCCACCAGGTTGACGATGCCCAGGAGCTGCTTGTTGTCCAGGCGCTGCCCCTGCTTGAGCGTCAGGACCACCGAGGCCGAGGCTGGCTTCTGGTCCTCGATGAAAAGGCTCTTATGGGGCAAAACCAGATGGATGCGGACCTTTTCCACCTGGGGAAACTCGCCGATGGTCCGGGACAGTTCGCCCTGCATGGCCCGTTGGTAGTTGATGCGCTGGACGAAATCCGTCTGGCCGACCTTGAGTTCGTCGAAAAGCTCGAAGCCCACGCCCGAGCCGTGCATGACCCCTTCCCCGGCGATGCGCAGGCGCTGTTCGTAGACCATGTCCTCGGGCACCAGGAGGGTCGCCCCGTTATCCTGGATCCTGTAGGGAATCTTCGAGGCCTGAAGTTGCTCCGTCACCCGGGCGGCGTCTTCCGGGGAAAGCCGGGAATACAGCACCCGGTATTCCACTTGGTTGAGAAAAAAGAGCATGAGCAAAAAGGCCAGGACCACCGAGGCGGCCAGCCCGCCGACCAGGATGCGTTGGGCCAGGGTGCGGTCGGACCAGAAGCGGGCGATTTTGTCCCAATATTTGGCGATGGCGGGGGGCATGCGTCTTCTCCGAAAGTGGTCTGGTTATTGGAAATGTCGGCCTAAAACTGCATCTTCACCAGCTCTTTGTATGTCTCCATGACCTTGCTGCGCACGGCGGTGGTCATGCCCATGGCCAGACTGGCCTTTTGCAGATGGATCATCAGCTCATGGACGTTTTGGGTCTCGCCGGAGGCAAAGGATTGGATCATGTCCGCCTTCTTGGTCTCCATGGCGTTGACGTTCTCGATGGAGCTTTGCAGGGTGTCCATGAAGGACTGCCCGGGCATGGCGGGCTTGGCCAGACTTTCGGCGACCTTCGTATCGATACGACTGGCCGAAGTCAGGGCGTTTTTGTAGGCGGAAATCGCTACAGGGGAGATGGCCATGGGATTTCTCCTTTATCTTCCGATTTCCAAGGCCTTGGAAAACATGGACTTGGTGGTGCTGATGGAGGCCGCGCTGGCCTCATAGGACCGCATGGTCGTGATCATGTTGGCCATTTCCTCCACCACGTTGATGTCGGGATAGGCCACATAGCCGTTTTCGTCGGCGTCGGGATGCCCTGGCTCGAAGACCAGACGGGGGGGACGGTTGTCGTTGACCACGCCCGTGACCTTGACCCCGGAGAGATCCCGGTCCAGGGCGCCCTGCATGGCCTTGGAAAAGGGGGAATCCACGGGGGTGGATTCGAAGACCACGCTTTTGCGCTGGTAGGGCCCCTCGCCGTTGACCGTCTTGGTGGAACGGATGTTGGCCAGGTTCATGGAAATGACGTTCAAATTGGTGCGCTGGGCGCTTAACGCCGACGAGCCGATGTCCAGTGCTGTCGAGAAGTCCATGTTACTTGCCTCCCTCGGCGATGATTTTCTGCATGCCCTCGAAACTGCGCCGGGCGATGTCCGACAGGGCGTTGTACATGAGCGTGTTTTTGGCCATCACGGCCATTTCCTTGTCCATGTCCACCGCGTCGAGCCCGGCGACCACCTGGGGTTTCCATTTTTTCGACAGCTCGCCTTCGAAATTTGACGCATCAAAGGCCGATGGAATGTGACCGCTGGCGGTGCGGGTCATTTTTCCCTTGCCGTCACGGTCCAGGGCCTTTTGCAACTCGCCTTCGAAGTCTATCTTCCTGGCCTTGTAGGCCGGGATATCGATGTTCGCCAGATTGGACATGACGACATTTTGACGTTCCAGGTGCAGATCCAGCACCTTTCCCACCAGGCCCACATTGTCTGGAAACAAGGATTTCATAGGTGTTTGCTCCCTCGTTAGGCTTCCTGCCGCCCTGTTATCCGGCGGCGCGCCACACGTGATTCGCAGGGCACAAAGCAATTCCCGTTCCACGACTCCAACATTCTGTAATACATGTATAAAATGAATTCTCGACACCGCCCGGCCCACCCCGGGCCTCCGCCGCCCGGCAGGGGGAAGAATCTGCTTGTGGCATGGGCGTTGCATGAGTGGGCTTGCCCGGAAAAAACGGGTCCCGGATCGCGCTTTCCGGGCGGACAAGGGTAGGGGAACGGGGAGACGTTCCTTCGGCTGTCCCGGCACGGGGACGGCGAAAAGAGGTGCGGACCAAACAATGCATGGACGCAGGCCGCAGACCTCGAATGCCACGGAGGGGACACGCAATGAGCGGTCAACTGGATTACGAAATCAACAAGGAACTTGGCGAGTGCTACCTGTTCATGGGCGACCTGGACAAGTCCGAAGAGTACTACCACAAAGCCATGGGCGATGACGGCGTCTACGCCGAACCGCACCTGGGCCTGGCCACCATCGCCGTGCAGCGCGGCGAATTGGATCTGGCCATGGGGCACTACCGCAAGGCGGCCGACCTGGAACCCGGCGACCGGTCCTATGCGGGCATGGCGCTCATCGAGATGGAGCGCGGCGAGATCGACGCCGCCTTCACCCACTTCGGCATGGCCCTGGCCGTAAATCCGGAAAATTTGGTGGCCCTTTTCGGGATGGTGCGCCTGGCCTACGCGCATGACCGCGTGCAGGACGCCCTGCCCCATCTCAAGGACTACCTGGCCGTGGACCCGGTGAAAAACGAGGTGCGCTTCACCCTGGCGGGTTGTCTCATGACCCTGGGCAGGCATGAAGAGGCCCGGGAGCAACTCCAGACCATCCTGGAACAGGAGCCGGGCAATCAGCCGGCCATGGAGCTTTCGGAACAGCTGCGCCAGGTCGCAGCCTAACATCCGGCGTCATAAGCGGTTCGGGAGGACTGCGGCCGAAAGCAACCTCCCCGGTGGCGGATCGCCCCGCCCTGGGAAAAAATGCCCCGGCCCCACGCCTCTGCGGACGGCGCGACCGCGATATCTCCCCTCCCCGTTCGGCTTCCGACCCCCGTGGCAGCGCTCCCGGGGGCCGGAAGCCGATATTTGGCGAAAGGGGCGACTTGCCAAGGCGGGCCGAATTTGGCAGTGCCTTTCCAAAAAGCACAGAGGAAAGGCATGGATCTTCTCCCTATTCGTCGCGCCCTTTTGAGCGTCACCGACAAGACCGGACTGGCGGCTTTCGCGGAATTTTTGCAACGCGGCGGCGTGGAGCTGGTCTCCACCGGCGGCACCCGCAAGGCCCTTCAGGACGCCGGGCTGGCCGTCACCTCCGTCAGCCGGGTGACGGGGTTCCCCGAGATTCTCGACGGCCGGGTCAAAACCCTGCATCCCCACATCCACGCCGGAATCCTGGCCGACAAGGACAATCCCGAGCACCGGCGCACCCTGACCAAGCACCAGTTGGCCGCCTTCGACCTGGTGTGCGTCAACCTCTACAATTTCGCCGACGCCCTGAAGGCCGGGCTGTCGCTTTCCGACATGGTGGAACGCATCGACATCGGCGGCCCCACCCTGCTGCGGGCCTCGGCCAAAAACTTTCAAAGCGTCCTGGTGGTTCCCGGCCCGGGCTGCTATTCCCGGGTGCAGCGCGAACTTGCGGACAAGGATTTCCATGTCGGCCTGCCGCTTCGCCGGGACATGGCCGCCGCCACCTTCAAGCTGACCTCGGAATACGACGCCATGATCGCCTCCTACATGGCCCGCTGACCGCGCCGCAACCCACAACAGGGACACCGCCATCGCCTCCAAAGTCCAGGGAAACACTGCGGGCTTAAAGCCCAGCCAACTGCGCGCCGTGGAGCGCCTCCTGACCCGTCGCTATCCGGGCCAGGGCGGCTACACCCTCGAACAGGCCCGGGAACTGGCGGTCCTAAGCGCCGGGATCAGCCGCCAGATCGGCCTGCTCATCGACCGCAAGGGTCGGCCGTCCATGGTCATCGTGGGCGAGCAAAAGGGCATCTACATCCCCGAACTGGCCCGCTCCCGCATGGGGACCGGACGCCTGCGGGGCCTGCGCCTTTTGCACACCCACCTTTCCGAAGAGCCCCTGTCGGAAGAAGACCTGACGGACATGCTGTTCTTGCGCCTCGACAGC
Source organism: Desulfolutivibrio sp. (assembly GCF_036584575.1). Taxonomy (NCBI): domain Bacteria; kingdom Pseudomonadati; phylum Thermodesulfobacteriota; class Desulfovibrionia; order Desulfovibrionales; family Desulfovibrionaceae; genus Desulfolutivibrio; species Desulfolutivibrio sp. Next base: position 3,870 of record NZ_JAZHDB010000224.1, on the reverse strand, counting down.
GTGGCCGCCCTGACCGTGGACCAGGCGGCCGCGCCGCGCACCCTTTTTTCCGCCCATCTGCTGCCTCCGACGGCCTCCAAGGAACCCTACCGCCTGCTGCCCCCGGCGGACTGGGACAAGGTGGATACGGATTTCACGGCCCAGGCCCTGGCCCTGGAAGACGAACTGTCGCGGGAGGGGGAAAGCCTGGCCGCCCATGGCGAGGCGGGCCGGGAGTTGGCGGTCCTGGTGTGCGTCTCGGACGCGCCCCGGGAGGACATGGAGGCCTCCCTGGACGAACTGGCCGCCCTGGCCGACACGGCCGGCCTTCTTGTGGCGGATCGGGTGGTGCAGCGGGTGGCCAAGGTCAACCCCAAATTCATCCTGGGCAAGGGCAAGCTGGCCGAAATCGAGATCGTGGCCCTGCGCAGCGGGGCCGGGACGCTTCTCTTCGACAACGAACTGGTCCCGAGCCAGATCCGCAACCTGGCCGAGGTCACGGAGCTCAAAATCCTGGACCGCACCCAGCTCATCCTGGACATCTTCGCCCAAAACGCCCGCACCCGTTCGGGCAAGCTCCAGGTGGAGATGGCCCAGCTCAAATATCTCCAGCCCCGTCTGGTCAAGCAGGACCGGGCCATGTCCCGGCTCATGGGCGGCATCGGCGGCCGGGGCCCGGGCGAGACCAAGCTTGAGATCGACCGCAGGCGCATACGGGAGCGCATCGCGCGCATCAAAAACGAGCTTTCCGGGCTGCGCAAGCGCCGGGCGGCGGCCCGGGCCGGACGATCCGGGGCCGGGCTGCCGGTGGTGTCGCTGGTGGGCTACACCAACGCCGGGAAATCCACCCTGCTCAACACCCTCACCGGGTCCGAGGTGTTGGCCGAAAACCGCCTGTTCGCCACCCTGGACCCCACCACCCGGCGGCTGCGCTTCCCCAGCGAACGCGAGGTCATCCTGACGGACACCGTGGGGTTTATCCGGGAGCTGCCCAAGGAACTCATGGAGGCCTTCCGGGCCACCCTGGAGGAACTCGAGTCGGCGGACCTGCTCGTCCAGGTGGCCGACGCCTCCCACCGCGAGGTGCTGCACCAGATCCGGGCCGTGGAGGAGATTTTGCGCGACCTTGGCCTGGACACTATCCCCCGCATCCTGGTCATGAACAAGTGGGACCGGATGGAGGAGAAGGCCGGGCGCGAGTTGCTGTCGCGCTTCCCCGGGGCCATCCCGGTGTCGGCCCTGTCCCGGGAGGGGCTCAATCCGCTGGTGACGGAGATTTTACGACGCGCGCCCTTCGGCGGCGGCGTGGTGGCCCGGGATGTGGAGGGCGACGGCATCTGGTGCGACCCGCCCGACGCCTTGCAATAGGGGCACGGGGCGGCGGCGTCAGACCGGAGTCAAAGGTCCAGGGCCTTTTGCACCGTGGCCAGGGGGAGGAAAAGCGTCCCCGGGCGGCTTACCAGCCGCATGAATCCATGATGCTCGTAAAAGGACGCGGCGTGCTCGTTTTTGGCGTCCACCACAAGCGTAAACCCCGCCACATCCATGCGCAGGGCGCGATGCATGGCGTCCACCAAAAGGACTGAGCCCACTCCCCGACCCTGGAAGGTCTGGGCCACCGCCAATCGGCCGATGCGAACGGCCGGAAGCGTGGGGTAGCGCGGCAGGCGTCTGGTGATGGCCTCGGGCAGGTCCGATACCGGAAGACCGGCGCAGGCCAGGGTGTAAAATCCGGCGACGTCCGTTCCGCCAAGGGCCACAAAGCAGGATGCCACGCGACGTTTCACGTCCTGGGCGACGCCTTCCCGAAAGTAGCGGTCAAGCGCCTCCTCGCCGCAGGAAAATCCCTTGCGGTCCAGGCGGTTGTCCAGGGCCACGAGGCGCAGGTTCACGCCGGATCGACGCTTTCGCGGTGACGTTTGGCGGCCCGGACCAGGGCCGGGGCCGGAGACGGCGGGTCAAGCAGGGCCTGGGCGATCACAAGCTGGTCCTTGGCCGACAGGCGCAGGATCTCCATGTCCTCGATGGTCTTGCGGGCGGCCTCGCTGGCGGCGGTCACGACAAAATCCGTCAGGCTGCGCCCCTGCAACTCGGCGGCGCGCTTGAGCAGGGCATGGACCTCCCCGGGAAGACGCGCCTCAAGGCGGGCTGTGGCGTTGCGGCTGTTCATGGGTGAAAAATACGGCAGATTGCCGTACCAGTCAACCGCTGTCGCCGGGCCAGCGGGTGCGCCAGCCGCCAGGCCGTGGTCCGCCCTTGAAACCACGGCCCAAAACACGTACCGTGCCCTTGCACGGCGCTTAAGCCGCAAAAGGCCCCACCACCATGCCGGACACCCTGCTCTCCATTCACGACGTGCGCACCGCCTTCCACACCGCCGAGGGCACGGCCGTGGCCGTGGACGGCGTGAGCCTGTCCGTGGCCCGGGGCGAGACCCTGGCCGTGGTCGGCGAGTCCGGATGCGGCAAGACGGTGCTTGGGCTGTCCATTCTGGGACTGGTGCAGCCGCCGGGACGCATCGACGCCGGGCGGGTGCTCTTCGACGGCACGGATCTTTTGACCCTGTCCCCGGACGCGATGCGCCGGGTGCGCGGCAACCGCATCTCCATGATCTTCCAGGAGCCCATGACCTCGCTCAATCCCGTGCTGCGGATCGGGGAGCAGATCGCCGAGGCCATCCGCCTGCACCGAGGCAAGTCCCGGAGCGAGGCCCTGGCTCAGGCCGGACACATGCTGACCCTGGTGGGCATTTCCGACCCCGACCGCCGTCTGTCCAGCTTTCCCCATGAACTCTCCGGGGGCATGCGCCAACGGGTGATGATCGCCATGGCCCTGTGCCTTTCCCCGGATCTGCTCATCGCCGACGAACCCACCACGGCCCTGGACGTGACCATCCAGAAGCAGATCCTGGCCCTCATGCTGGATCTGGCCGCCGCCAAGGGCACGGCCATCCTGCTCATCACCCACAACCTGGGGGTGGTGGCCGAGACCTGTGACAACGCGGCCATCATGTATTCCGGACAGGTGGCCGAATACGGGGACGTGCCGTCGCTTTTCGCCACCCCCCTGCATCCCTACACCGCCGGGCTGATCCGCTCCCTGCCCCGACCCGGGGACAAGACGCGGCTGGCGGCCATCCCGGGCACGGTGCCCAGCCTGACCCGGCTGCCCCGGGGCTGCCGGTTCCACCCCCGCTGCCCCCTGGTCTTCGACCGCTGCCGCACGGAAGTCCCGCCCTTTTTCCGCCTGGAATCCGGACGCTGCGCGCGCTGCTGGCTGCATGCCGAGGCGGCTGCGGAGGTTTTGCCGTGAGCGCGCTGCTGGAGGTGCAGGGCCTTTTCCGGCGCTATGTCGTCCGGGGGGGCGTTTTGGGAACGACCCGACGCACGGTGACCGCCGTGGACGGCGTGGACCTGGCCGTGGGGCGGGGGGAGACCGTGGGTTTGGTGGGTGAATCGGGCTGCGGCAAATCCACCCTGGCCCGATGCGTGGCCGGGCTTGAACGCCCAAGCGCCGGCCGGGTGCTCTATGACGGCCGGGAGATGGACGATCCCCTGGTGCGCGACAATCTGCCGCGCCTGATCCAGATGGTCTTCCAGGATCCCTTTTCCTCCCTCAACCCGCGCCGCAGCGTGGGGTTCAGCGTAGCCGAAGGGCTGTGGGCCATGGGCATGGGCGACCGGGCCGCCCGCCGGGAGCGGGTCATGGAGCTCTTGGGCCAGGTGGGGCTTTTACCCGAGCACGCCGCCCGTTATCCCCACCAATTTTCCGGGGGCCAGCGCCAGCGGGTGGCCATCGCCCGGGCCCTGGCCACCAACCCGTCCCTGGTGGTCTGCGACGAGCCGGTGTCGGCCTTGGACGTATCCGTGCAGGCCCAGGTCATCAATCTCC
>NZ_JAZHDB010000223.1:0-10485 GCF_036584575.1 Desulfolutivibrio sp. | reverse complement strand
CCGGCCTGAACCTGACCAGCGCGGACTACGTCATCCACTACGACCCGTGGTGGAACCCGGCCGTGGAAAACCAGGCCACCGACCGCACCCACCGCATCGGCCAGAAACGCCAGGTCTTCGCCTACAAGATGCGCCGACGACATCCCGGGGCCGTCGGCCAGATCGCGGCCGGTGAGCCCTCCGGACGGGGCCGCCCCGCCGGGCAGGGCCGGGGTCGGCTTGTGGGGCGGCGTCTTGGGGACGGAGTCCACGGTGATGGTCTCGGGGCCGCCCGTCTTGTTTTGCAGATCCTCCATGAACTGGAGTTCCTCGGGCCGCAGCACCGTGGGCGGCTGGGCATTGTCCAGGGTGGACGAGGTCTCGGTGGAGGGCATGATCTGGGCCAACTCCGGCACGGCCTCTTCGGGCCGGTAGCCTCGGCCCACCAGGATGCCCAGAATAAACACCCAGCTTATGCCCAAAACAAGGACAATACCCAGGGACACAAGCCCCGACATGGTCAGCTCGAAGCTGAACTTGCGGGGGCCGCCCTCATTCGACACGTTGAATTTGCTCAAGAGTTTCATTTCCTAGGTTCCATTGCAGGGCATCATTTCGCTTTTTGGAGAAATGTCAAGACCAGGGCCGCCGACACGCAAGCGGTCGGCGAACATCACAAACGGGCGGCCTCTGCGCCGCGCCCTGGCCGAGTGATCGTCGCGCCTTTGCGTCCCGCAGTTTCGCCGCCGACGGCGGCGCACCGCCCCGGGACCGAAAAGGCGGGGGTTCGTCATGATTCCGTCCGCTCCATCTTCTCGGGCGCGGAAACGCCCAAAAAGGCCAGTCCGGCCCGCACCACCCGGGCCACGGCGTCCAGCAGATGCATCCTGGCCCGGGTCAGTTCCTCGTCCCCGGTGGCAAGCACCTGATGCGCCGCATAATAGGAATGCAGCCTCCCGGCCAGATCGCGCAGATAATAACTGATCACGTGCGGCGAAAACGTGGCCGCCGCCGTGGCCACCACGTCCGGGAACTGCTCGATCTGGCGCAAAAGCCCCAGGTCTTCCGGGGTGGACAGCCGCGACAGCAGGGCCGCGTCCGGAGTCCCGGCCTGGATGCCGCGCTCGGCCGCCTTGGCGAAAAGCGATTTCACCCGGGCATGGGCGTACTGCACGTAATACACCGGGTTGTCCATGGTCTGGCGCTTGACCAGCTCCAGGTCGAAATCCAGGTGGCTGTCGCTTTTTCGCGACAAAAACATGAACCGGGCCGCGTCCGTGCCCACCTCGGCCACCACGTCGGCCAGGGTCTCGAACTTGCCCGCCCGGGTGGACATGGCGATCTGCTCGCCGCCGCTTAAAAGATTCACAAGCTGCACCAAGATGACCTTGAGGCTCTCCGGGGATTTCCCCAAGGCCTGCACGGCGGCGTTCATGCGCGGCACGTAGCCGTGATGGTCCGCGCCCCAGATGTCCACCACCACCTCGAAGCCCCGGGCGAACTTGTCGGCGTGGTAGCAGATGTCCGAGGCGAAATAGGTAAGCTCCCCCGACGACTTGCGCAGCACCCGGTCCTTGTCGTCGCCGAGGTTCTGGGAGGCGAACCACAGCGCCCCGTCCTTATCATAGGCCAGCCCCCGGGCCGAAAGACCCTCAAGCGTGGCCTCCACCCGGCCGCCGGACACCAGGGTCTTTTCCGAGAACCACACCTCGTGGGACACCCGGAAATCCGCCAGATCCTTTTTGATCCCGGCCATGATGCGGTCCACGCCGTAGGTCTGGCAGATGGCTATGGCCTCGGCCTCGGGCATGGAGAAAAGGGCCATGCCGTGGATGGCCGAAAGCTCCCGGGCCAGGTCGATGATGTACTCGCCCTTGTACCAGTCCTCGGGCCAGACCACGTCTTTGCCGTAGAGCTCCCGGTAGCGCAGCCAGATGGAGTTGCCCAGAAGCCGCATCTGCCGTCCGGCGTCGTTGATGTAGTATTCGGTGGATACGGCGAACCCGGCGGCGCGCAGGATGCGGGCCAGGGTGTCGCCCAGGGCCGCGCCCCGGCCGTGGCCGATGTGCAGGGGGCCGGTGGGGTTGGCCGAGACGTATTCCACCTGGATCTTTTTGCCGCCTCCCAGGTCCGAGCGGCCGTAGCCGCCGCCTGCGTCCTTTTCCAGCACGTCGGCGATGGTGGCCTGCCAAAAGGCGGGCGGGAAGGTCACGTTCAAAAAACCCGGCCCGGCCACTTCGGCCACCATGCCGGGATCGGCGGACACCAGAGCCTGGCGCAGGGCCTCGGCCAGATCGCGGGGCTTTTGCCCGGCGGCCTTGGCGGCCATCATGGCCGCGTTGGTGGCCAGATCGCCGAATTTCGCGTCACGGGGCGGCTCGATGGTGGTCTTTTCCGGCCAGGGGATGCCCATGCCCGCCAGGGCATCGGAAAGGAGGCTACGCAGATGAGTGACGGCACGCATGACATATGTCCTTGGAAAATGGTGGTCGGGCCCCACCGCCGCCCTGTGGCGGCAGGCCAGGCCTCTTCCCGTTACGGGATTCCAAAGGGCGACAGCCCTTTGGCCGCCGGAGGCATTCAGGAAACAGGCGTCCTACAACGCCGCCGCAGCGTCCGGATCGGCCACGCCCAGGATCTCCGCTTCCGCGTCAGCGGCGTCGGCGGGCAGGCAGGCCTTGGCCAGCTTGGCCAAAACGCCCTTGGGGCCAAGCTCCACGAAGGAGCGCACCCCCGCCTCCCACATGGCCCCCATGGTCTGGAGCCAGCGCACCTGGGAGGTCATCTGGCGCTCCATGAGGCCCTTGATGGTCCCCGGATCGGTCTCGGCGGCGCCCGTGACGTTCATGTAGACCGGAAAGGCCGGAGCCCGCCAGGACATCCCCTGCATGGCCCGCACCAGCTTTTTGGCCGGGGCGTCCATCATGGGGCTGTGGAAGGCCCCGGACACGGCCAGGGGAATGGCCCGGCCCTTTGCCTCTTTGGCCAGGGCGGCGGCGGCCTCCACGGCCTTGGCGTGGCCGCTTACCACAAACTGCCCGGGAGAATTGTAGTTGGCCACCAAAAGGATCTCGCCGGTTGCGGCGGCGGCCTTGGCCACGATCTCCTCGACCTGCTCCAGGCCAAGCTTAAGCATGGCCGCCATCTTGCCGTCCGGGCCGCCCTCTTCGGCCATGAGCCGCCCGCGCAGGCTGACCAGGGACAGGGCCTCTGCGGGCTCTAGCACGCCCGCACTGGTCAGGGCCGCGTATTCGCCCAGGCTGTGCCCGGCGGCGGCGGCCGGAGAGAGCCTTTTTTTCAAATGATACCACAGCCCCAGGTTCACGGCGACCATGGCCGGCTGGAGATTTTTCGTATCGGACATGGCGGCGTCGTCGCCGTCCCAGTAGATTTCCCGAAGGGGCAGACCGCTTTGCTTCTCGGCCAGGGTCCACAGTTCCGTGGCCTCGGAGGACACCTCGGACAGGGCCTTGCCCATGCCTTTTTCCTGGGAACCCTGTCCCGGGAACAGGATCGCACGGCTTATGGGGGTTGCCATCGCGTCGCACACTCCTTACAGGTCGTTGTCGTTTACCATGATGGGTTCGGCGCGATTGGTAGTTGATGACGCCCCGTTGTGCAAGCCCTATCGAACCCCCGTATCCGGATCGATCCATGCCCAAGATTTCCATTTTGTCCCTGTCCAAGTCCTATGGCGGCCGCGACGTGCTGCGCGATTTCTGCCTGGAAATCGACGCCGGAACGCGTCTGGCCGTGGTGGGCCGCAACGGCGCCGGAAAATCCACCCTGTTGCGGCTTCTGGCCGGACAGGACGAACCCGACGCCGGCCGTGTGGCCTATCCCCCCGGGGCCCGGGTGGGATACGTGGCCCAGGAGTTGGACGAAACCGACCTGCAGACGCCGCTACTGTCCTTTGTCATGGCCGCCCTGCCCTCCTGGGGATCGTTTTGGCGAGACTGGGACCGGGCCGCCAAAGACGGCGACGAAAACGCCCTCAAGGAACTGTCCGCGCGCCAGACCCGGCTCGAACACGAACTGGGCTACAACCCCGAGCACCGGGCCAAGGCCATCCTTTCGGGGCTTGGCTTCGACGACCGGCAATGGGGCCGCGAGCTCTCGGCCTTAAGCGGCGGCTGGCGGGAACGGGCCAAGCTGGCCCGGGTTCTGGCCGCCGGGGCGGACATCCTGCTTTTGGACGAGCCCACCAACCACCTGGACCTGGAGGCCGTGGAGTGGCTTGAGAACTATCTTCTGGCCTACGAGGGGGTGCTTGTCTTCGTGGCCCACGACCGGGTGTTTTTGGACCGGGTGGCCACCAAGACGCTTTTTCTGGGCGAGGCCAAACCGGTGGTGCGGCCCGGATCGTTTTCGGACTTTCTGGCCTGGCGCGAGGAACTGGACTCCCGGCTCGGCAAGCAGGCCCAGAACATCGACGACAAGATCAAGCGCCAGATGGCCAACATCGACCGCTTCCGCTTCAAGTCCTCCAAGGCCCGTCAGGCCCAGAGCAAGCTCAAAAGCGTGACCCGCCTGGAAAAGGAGCTGGAGGGCCTGCGGGACGCCCGGCCCGAGTCCGGCGGCCCCACCCTGTCCTTTACGCTCCCCGAGCCCGAACGCGGGGACAAGACCGTGGTCTCGGCGGCCGACGTGACCTTCAGCTTTCCCGGCCGCGCCCCCCTGTGGGAGGCGCTGACCTTCCATATCTACCGCGGCCAGAAAATCGCCCTGGCCGGGCCCAACGGCTCGGGCAAGACCACGCTGCTCAAGCTGGTCACCGGAAATCTCGCCCCCCACTCCGGCCGGGTGCGGGTGGGAACGGGCATCAAGATCGGGTATTACAGCCAGCATCAGACCGAGCTTCTCAACCCGGACCAGACGGTCATCTTTGAAATGAAACGCATGGCCGGACCCAAGGCCTCCCACCAGGAGGTCTGCAGCATCCTGGGGCTTTTCCTTCTGGGCGAGGGCTACTTCGAGCGACCCGTGGCGCAGCTCAGCGGCGGCGAGAAAAGCCGCCTGCTGTTGGCCGGGCTTTTCGCGGCCCGGGCCAACTTCCTGGTGCTCGACGAGCCCACCAACCACCTGGACCTGGAAAGCCGCGAGGCCCTGACCCGGGCGCTTATCGATTATTCCGGGACCATCCTTTTGGTGGCCCACGACCGGCGCCTTCTGGCCGAGGTGGCCGACGAGGTGTGGTCCGTGGGGCACGGCGGCATCACCGCGCATCTGGGCGGCTTTGAGGAATACGACCGGATGCTTCGCGAGCAGGCCAAGGCGGCCTCCGCCCAGGACCAGGAGGTCAAGACCAGCCGCAAGGACGACAAGGAGCGCAAACGCCGTCTGGCCGAGGAGCGAAACGCCGTCTACCGGGAGCTCAAACCCAAGAAAGAGACCTATGCGACCCTGGAGACCGAGCTTGAGACGGCGCTCGACGAACAGCACAGGCTGGAGGCCGCCATGGCCGACCCGGCCACCTATGCGGATCGCGGGCTCTTTTCGGAACTGTCCAAAAAATATCACGAACTGGGCGAGGCGGCGGAAAATCTCTTGACCCGCATGGGGAAACTGGAGGAAGAAATTGAGTCTCTCGAAGCCCGCCGGGCCGCCATCGCCGAGCAATAGGGCCGTGTCGTGAAACCCGGCGCCCCTTGCCTCGACGTGGTTGCGGCCATCCTGTGGCGCGGTGGCCGGTTTCTGGCCGTGCGCCGCCCGCCGGGCAAGCCCATGGCCGGGATGTGGGAATTTCCCGGGGGCAAGCTGGAGCCGGGCGAGACCCCGGCGGATGCGCTTATGCGGGAGATTCGCGAGGAGCTTGGGGTGATCCCCCGCCGTCCGGTTTTTTGGAAGGAAACGACCCACGCCTATCCGGACCTGCGCGTACGGCTGATGTTTTTTCATGTTCGGGAGTTTTTTGGCGACCCCGCCCCCATGGAAGGGCAAGAGTTGGCCTGGCTGACCCCGGACGAGGCCGTGGCCTATCCGTTTCTCGAGGCCGACACGGACATCGTGCGCGAACTCGGGCGAGCCGTTTCGACGTTCCCGGCCTCCTGACCGGCATGCCGGGCCTGGTGGTCGCAGCGGTGTCCATGATTCCATGACGACAAGGAATGGTATGAAGATTATTGATCTTATCCGAAACGGAAAGCCGTTTGTCTCCCTTGAATTCTTCCCCCCCAAGGAAAAAAGCGCCTGGCCGGGATTTTTCGACGTGGTCAACTGGCTTGCGCCCACCAAGCCCCTGTTCGTGTCCGTGACCTACGGCGCAGGCGGCGGAACCCAGGCCAACACCCTGGAGATCGTCTCCCGCATGAAGAAGGAATACGGCCTGGAGCCCATGGCCCACCTGACCTGCGTGGGGGCCGGCGAGAAAAACATCCGGGCCTTCCTGGACTCCCTGGTGGACAGCGGCGTGGAGAACGTGCTGGCCCTTCGCGGCGACCCGCCCAAGGGCCAGGCCGATTTCGTTCCCGACTCGGAGCAGTTCCGGCACGCCTCGGATCTGGCGGCGTTTATCCGGGCCGAATATCCCTCGCTGTGCATCGGCGTGGCCGCCTATCCCGAGGTGCATCCCCAGGCCGAGTCCCCGGAAAAGGATCTGGAATATCTCAAATTCAAAGTGGCCGCGGGCGGCGATTTCATCGTGACCCAGCTTTTTTTCGACAACCGCCTGTATTTCGACTTCGTGGCCAAAGCCCGGGCCACGGGAATCGCCGTGCCCATGCTGCCCGGCGTGCTGCCGGTCGTAAGCCTGGCCGGGGCCAAACGCATGCTGACCTTTTGCGGGGCGTCCATGCCGCCGGACTACATGGCCGCGCTGGAGGCGGCCGACGCCTCGGGCGATAGCTCGGCCGTGGCCGAACTCGGCGTGGCCTACGCCACGGCCCAGGCCCGGGAGCTCCTTGCCGGGGGCGCGCCTGGGGTGCATCTGTATACCCTGAACAAGGCCGAGGCCTGCCTGAAGATCATCGGCGGACTTGGCCTTTCGTCGTAACCGTTGTCGTCATCGGGACGCCGGTGGCGTCCCGAGATTGATGGCAAAGCCCCTGGTTTTAGAAACCGGGGCTTTGCGCCGCCAACGGCGGCACAGCCGCCGGGCGGAAAGGCACGAAAATCACGCGCTTCCGGCGCGGCGAAGCCGCGACCTGCTCGTGATTTTCATAGGCCGCTGACGTTTTCAGCGGCCTCGGGACGCCACTGGCGTCGCGTACATCGTAAACCCCGTCGTGATGGAGGATGGTATGGGAAGGGGCGATCTGGTCGTGGCCGTATGCGGCGCCACGGGTGCTGTGGGCAGGGAGATGCTGAAGACGCTTGAACAACGCAATTTTCCGGCAACGACCGTACGGGCCTTCGCTTCGGCCCGGTCGGCGGGAACCACCGTACCCTTCAAGGACGGCGAACTCGTGGTCGAGGAGCTGACCGAGGATTCCTTCAAGGGCATCCATCTGGCCCTTTTTTCCGCTGGCGGCGCAACCTCGAAAAAATTCGCCCCCCACGCGGCCAAGGCCGGATGCATTGTGGTGGACAACTCCAGCGCCTGGCGCATGGACCCCAAGGTGCCGCTGGTGGTGCCCGAGGTCAACCCGGACGACGTGGCCTGGCACAAAAACATCATCGCCAACCCCAACTGCTCCACCATCCAGATGGTGGTGGTCTTAAAGCCCCTGCACGATGCGGCCAAGATCAAGCGGGTCATCGTTTCGACCTATCAGGCCGTGTCCGGAACCGGACAAAAGGCCATCACCGAGCTTGAGACCCAGGTACGCCAGCTTTTCAACATGCAGGAACCCGAGGTCAAGGTGTATCCGTATCAGATCGCCTTCAACTGCCTGCCCCAGATCGACGTCTTTTCCGAAGGCGACTACACCTTCGAAGAGATCAAGATGATCAAGGAAACGGCCAAGATCATGGGCGACGACTCCATCAAGGTCACGGCCACCACGGTGCGCGTGCCGGTTTTTTACGGCCACAGCGAATCCGTGAACATCGAGACCGAAGAGAAGCTGACGGCCGCGCAGGCCCGGGCCATCCTGGCCCAGGCCCCGGGAATCACGGTGTATGACAACCCCTCGGAGAAGTTCTACCCCATGCCGCTTCTGGCGGCCGGGGAGGACGAGGTTTTTGTGGGGCGCATCCGCGAGGACCAAACCATCGACAACGGCCTCAACCTGTGGATCGTGGCCGACAACATCCGCAAAGGCGCGGCCTTAAACGCCGTGCAGATCGCCGAACTGCTGCTGACGCGCGGCATGCTGGACGACTAGTGTCGCGTCCGCGAAATCGGCGAGCCTGGATTTGAGAGACAACCCTCATGAGAACAGCTCCATTTTAGCTGCCGAGACACGGGAGGATTCGGAACACTCGCTGGACCACGCGGATGTCGGCGACGGCGGCGGCACGCTTGATGTGATGCGTGCTGCGGCTGCGATCCGCCATGGCCCGGACTCACGCGACGGCCGCCTGCGGCAGGCGGTCGGTTCTCCTCGGCAGCGATGCGCATGCGCGTCGCCGCGAGGACGGAACAAGGCCTTTCGGACGGGGCGCATGACGTGTCGAGCGCCCCGCTGTGCTGTTTCCCCTGGAGGACGACGCGACAAGCAACGACAAGGAGTGTGTGTCGATGTCCGCGAAAAAAACCGATGGCCTGCTGGTGTTGGCTGACCGCACGGATCTGTACGCCAGGGAAATGAACCGGCTGGAGATGCCGGTGACCATAGCCGGAAGCGTTCCGGAATTTCTGGAGCGGTTGTCCGGGAGTCCCCGCCAGGGTTTGGTGCTGGACATTCAAAAGGTCATGCGCTCTCCCCGGGCCGAGAGGGATCGGCTGTTTCGGGTCAGCGAGTCCTACCCCATCCTGCGCACCAAGGTGGACCGGTCGGGCAGAAACATCCTTTTCCTGGATGATGTCGATTGCTTCCTGCACAATTGCGGCACGTTCTGCCCCGAGCGCAAACGCTGCACCCTACGCTATCCGGTCAAGCTCAACGCCTTCGTCACCCGCGAGGACGACCCGGCCATGCTGGACGCCACCCGGGCGAACATCCTCAACATCTCCCAAAGCGGCTGCTTCGTCCTGACCCTTGAGGATTTTTCCACATCGCGCTTTGTGCATGTCCGGATCATGGAACTGACGGATCCGACCCCGATTTTCGGGCTGGTGCGCTGGTGGCGGCCCTGGGGGGAGCCCGGGATGCTGCCCGGGATCGGGGTGGTGTTCATGGACGTCAAGCCCGGGCATCTGACCGAGATCGACGACATGTGCCTGGAGGGCGCCGGGGTCGAGGAGTGCGACGAGGACGACGAGGACGACAAGGCCGCCAGTTGCTAGGGGCATCCGGCCTCAAGCGGCATGTGCAGCGGGGTGGTGAAGAAAACAAACCGAATGTGCGCTGTGACGCAGACGCAACACGGTATGGACTCCCCGACGTCGGCGTCCGACCCTCCGGGCGCCCCCCTGCCCCCGGGTAAGGCGTCCTAGTCGGCGCGAATCCCGGCCAAAAGCCACATGGCCCCGGGCCTGGAGTCGTCCCGGACAAACGTCCAGGTCTCCCGCTCCCGGTCATCCCCGGACTGGCCCGGCATCTTGGCCAGCACCTCGTAGAGGGCCTCGATCCTGGTGTTGTTTCCTTCCTTTTCGTGGGTCGCGATCCCGGCGTCGACCAAAAGCAGTTGGGACGTCTTCCCGCCCGTCTGCGCGGCGCGCGCCGTCGCCATCCGGGCCAGTTCAGCCATGAATTCCGGGGCCACGAACGGCGCCATCCCAGACACGTCGCCCTTCTCCATGGCCTCCCGGACCCGGGCGTAGACCGCCTTGGCCCCGGCCACAAACTCCTCGTCCTCGCTTTGGAAGGCCGGTTGCGATCCGGCCGGGGCCGGTTTTCCGGTCGACGGCGCGGAACGCAGCCCGCCCCAGGCCGCCTCGGCCGCCTGATAGGCGCGTTCCAGACCCGGTTCCCGGCCATCCGGGCCAGGGCCATGGGACGTTTCCGGGCCGTATCCCTCCTTGGGAGGGGCCGACGGCCGGGGAGCGGCGTTGGCGGGATCAGCGCTTTTCGGCGAAGGGTCGGAGGGTGTCCGCCCCCCGGCAGGGGACGGCGTGGGCCGTGCGGCCCTGTCCGGTCCCGTGGACGGCGCGCGCCTGCCCGTCAAAAAACGGAACAGCATAAAGACCACAAGCCCGAGGATCACGATGTCGGCCAGGCGGGGACCGGTGAAGGGCTCCCCCAAAAACAGGGCGTTTATGAGGCCGCCGCCGAACATTCCCGAGGATTCGTCCGAGGGCAGGCCCTCGGCGTTCACGGCGGCCAGGGCCGAGGCGGCCAGGGCCAGGGACAACGGCACGGCTGCGCCCAGGGAGAACGCCCGGAGGCGACGATACGCGGCATGGGGCATGGGGGAGTCCTTTTTGTCCTTTTTTTCCAGTGTACCTGCGGAGTGCGCCCTGTCAACTCGCGCCTTGCCGCGCAGCGGCCCTTCGAACGCCGCGTGCGGCCGCCCCCCCGCTCC
>NZ_JAZHDB010000222.1:0-10591 GCF_036584575.1 Desulfolutivibrio sp. | reverse complement strand
GGTGAAGTCGTAACAAGGTAGCCGTAGGGGAACCTGCGGCTGGATCACCTCCTTTTAGAGAAAAAAACCCGACTCGCTATTTAATTGCAAGGATCGCGAAATCTTTGCACGCCGCGCTGATGGGCCTGTAGCTCAGGTGGTTAGAGCGCACGCCTGATAAGCGTGAGGTCGATGGTTCAAGTCCATCTAGGCCCACCATGCTTACCGGGGGTGTAGCTCAGCTGGGAGAGCGCCTGCTTTGCACGCAGGAGGCCATCGGTTCGATCCCGTTCACCTCCACCAGCAATTGAGGGAAAGGGTAGCGCGGCATGATCATTGACAGTTAAATAAGGGATGGGACGAAAAGGTAAAACAAGATAGTAAGGGCAATCGGTGGATGCCTTGGCGCTAAGAGGCTATGAAGGACGCGGTGGGCGGCGAAACGCTCCGGGGAGTCGCCAAACAGACTTTGATCCGGAGATATCCGAATGGGGCAACCCGGCGGGAGTCATGTCCCGTCATCCTTTGACTGAATACATAGGTCATAGGAAGCGAACCCGGGGAAGTGAAACATCTCAGTACCCGGAGGAGAAGAAATCAAGAGAGATTCCCGAAGTAGCGGCGAGCGAACCGGGATAAGCCCAAACCGTGCGGCTTCGGCCGTGCGGGGTTGTAGGGCCTTCATCAAACGATCCGTGATTAGGCAGCAAAAGGGCCTGGGAAGGTCCGCCATAGAGGGTGAAAGCCCCGTATGCGAAACCGAAAGCGGCGTTGAAGGTACCTGAGTACCGCGGGACACGAGAAATCCCGTGGGAATCTGGGAGGACCATCTTCCAAGGCTAAATACTCCTTAGCGACCGATAGTGAACTAGTACCGTGAGGGAAAGGTGAAAAGAACCCCTGTTAGGGGAGTGAAACGAGAACCTGAAACCGATTGCCTACAAGCGGTGGGAGCGGAGCAATCCGTGACCGCGTGCCTTTTGCATAATGAGCCAGCGAGTTTCTTTGTCGCGCGAGGTTAAGCCTAAAATGGCGGAGCCGTAGCGAAAGCGAGTCTGAATAGGGCGACTAGTGCGGCGGAGAAGACCCGAAACCGTGTGATCTATCCATGAGCAGGTTGAAGCTCGGGTAAAACCGAGTGGAGGACCGAACCCATATGGGCTGAAAACCATTGGGATGACTTGTGGATAGGGGTGAAAGGCCAATCAAACTCGGTGATAGCTGGTTCTCTCCGAAATATATTGAGGTATAGCCTCAGGAGTTTACTTGCGGAGGTAGAGCACTGACAGGGCTAGGGGGCTTACCCGCTTACCAAACCCTTTCAAACTCCGAATGCCGTAAGTCGAGATCCCGGGAGTCAGACCGCGGGTGATAAGGTTCGTGGTCGAGAGGGAAAGAGCCCAGACCGACAGCTAAGGCCCCCAAATCCATACTAAGTGGGAAAGGAGGTGAAGTCGCTTAGACAGCCAGGAGGTTGGCTTAGAAGCAGCCATCCTTAAAAGAAAGCGTAATAGCTCACTGGTCTAGCGGCCCCGCGCCGAAAATGTAACGGAGCTAAGCATGGCGCCGAAGCCACGGGATCATCTTCGGATGATCGGTAGGGGAGCGTTCTCGGATGGGATGAAGGCAGGTCGTAAGGCCTGTTGGACTAACGAGAAGTGATAATGCTGGCATAAGTAACGATAAAACGGGTGAGAAACCCGTTCGCCGTAAGCCCAAGGTTTCCTGGGTAAAGTTAATCTTCCCAGGGTGAGTCGGCCCCTAAGGCGAGGCAGAAATGCGTAGCTGATGGGAAACAGGTTAATATTCCTGTACCTGTATGCGTATGCGATGGAGGGACGCAGGAGGATAGATGATCCGGGTGTTGGATATCCCGGTGCAAGCGAGTAGGCTTGAGGAGCAGGCAAATCCGCTCTTCTTCAAGGCCGAGACGCGATGCCGAGTCTTTAATCGACAGAAGTCATTGATTCCATGCTGCCAAGAAAAGCTTCTAAGTTTAGCGCATGCGGACCGTACCGCAAACCGACACAGGTAGGTGGGTCGAGTAGACCAAGGCGCTTGAGAGAACTCTGGTTAAGGAACTCGGCAAAATGACCCCGTAAGTTCGCGATAAGGGGTGCTCTTGAAGGTGACGTAATTTACTTATCGAGCTTTTAGGAGACGCAGAGAATCGGGGGGGGCGACTGTTTACTAAAAACATAGGTCTATGCGAAGTCGTAAGACGACGTATATGGACTGACGCCTGCCCGGTGCCGGAAGGTTAAGGGGTGGGGTTAGCGCAAGCGAAGCTCTGAACCGAAGCCCCGGTAAACGGCGGCCGTAACTATAACGGTCCTAAGGTAGCGAAATTCCTTGTCGGGTAAGTTCCGACCTGCACGAATGGCGTAACGATCTCCGCACTGTCTCGACCAGAGACTCAGTGAAATTGAATTGGCGGTGAAGATGCCGTCTCCCCGCAGAAAGACGGAAAGACCCTGTGCACCTTTACTATAGCTTGACATTGGATCTTGAACTATCATGTGTAGGATAGGTGGGAGACTGTGAAGCGGGTACGCTAGTATCTGTGGAGTCAACCTTGAAATACCACCCTTGTTAGTTTAGGACTCTAATCCCTCGCCGTCATCCGGCAGGGAGACAGTGTCTGGTGGGTAGTTTGACTGGGGCGGTCGCCTCCCAAAGAGTAACGGAGGCATGCAAAGGTTCCCTCAGGCTGATTGGAAACCAGCCGTCGAGTGCAAAGGCATAAGGGAGCTTGACTGTGAGAGAGACATCTCGATCAGGGACGAAAGTCGGTCTTAGTGATCCGGTGATCCCGAATGGAAGGGTCATCGCTCATAGGATAAAAGGTACGCCGGGGATAACAGGCTGATCGCATCCAAGAGTTCACATCGACGATGCGGTTTGGCACCTCGATGTCGGCTCATCACATCCTGGGGCTGGAGCAGGTCCCAAGGGTTCGGCTGTTCGCCGATTAAAGTGGTACGCGAGCTGGGTTTAAAACGTCGTGAGACAGTTTGGTCCCTATCTTCTGTGGGCGTAGGAGACTTGAGAGGGGTTGTCCCTAGTACGAGAGGACCGGGATGAACGAACCACTGGTGTTCCTGTTGTCGCGCCAGCGGCATCGCAGGGTAGCCACGTTCGGAAGGGATAACCGCTGAAAGCATCTAAGCGGGAAACCCGCCTCAAGATAAGGTCTCCCCGAAGGACCCAGGTAGACTACCTGGTTGATAGGCCGGAAGTGTAAGCATGGCGACATGTTCAGCCAACCGGTACTAATAGTCCGTTCGGCTTGTTTTACCGCTAAAAAACGTCCCATCCCTTATTTTAACTTATATATTGTCCTGGTGGCCAAAGAGGAGGGGGTACGCCCGACCCCATTCCGAACTCGGAAGCTAAGCCCTCCATCGCCGATGATACTGCGTACTCATGCGTGGGAAAGTAGGTCGCCGCCAGGGCTCGTTTCAAAACCAAATAGCCCGGCTGAGAAATCAGCCGGGCTTTTGGCGTTTGGAGGGCGAGGGGGGCGTGCGCGGCGGTTGCGGGGTAGTTATGTTTCTTTATGCCGCTCTTGGCGCCACCGTACTGACTTGGCTCAATACCGATAGATGGCAGCCAGTCCAGTGCGCCCCGGCATCTGCTCTTGCCGGTATGAGCCCGGAGGAATACCGAAGAGCCGTTAAAGGGGGAAACCCTGAAACCCAGAGTCCGAACTTATCCGTGGTATACTCGCGGGGGTAAGGTCAGAGCCTACCGGCAATCTGTCGGTTGGCTTCGATCAGCAGTGTGGCGACCCGCCCAAGGGCAGCCGGTGTTTGGAGGAGTCACGCCGGGCGTCTGGTCACGAAAAATTCATAGGCGTAGCAGTCCCCGTGGGCCGCGTGCAGTTTGGCCTCGCGGTGGATGGAGTCCAGGATTGCCTGCGCCTCGGGGTCATGGGCGTATTTTCTGCGCATTTCGCGCACCCGGGCCTGCATGGGCGTATAGAAATCCTCCCACCACGCCGCGTCCGGAAGCGTGAAATGCCCGAGCAGATCCAGACCGTGCCGGGCCACGGCCGCCAGGACGTCCTGCGTCCAGCCCATGGCCGGAGAGTCCTGATCGAACCCGCGCCGCACCTCTTCGGGTACATCGCTTTTCCTCCACACCGCGTCGGTGAAGACCAGATGCCCGCCGGGCCGCAGCAGATCGCGGCACAGAGGCAGGGCCGCGTCCAGACCGAGGTTGTAGAGCGCGCCCTCGGACCAGATCAGATCGAATGACCCTGGCGGAAATCCCGTATGCGCCATGTCGGCGCACAGCGGTGTGATACGATGTCCCAGGCCATTCGCGGCAACCGATGCCGCAAGGTGAGTGATGAACGGCGCATGGCTGTCCACGGCCACGATGTGGCCATCCGTGAGGTCAACCAGATGCAGTGTCTGGCCGCCCAGGCCGCAGCCGAGATCAAGAATGCGGGGGGCTATGGGCAATCCGTCGCATAGGGCCAGAGCCCTGGTGGCGCAGGCCCGGTTTCCCGGTCCCTGGCGGGGCAGGGATTCGTAGACCTCGAAAAATATCTCTCGGAAACGCGGCGACTGGTCGAGCATGGGGTTTCCTTGCATGGCCGTACGGCATGTCCGGCAAGGCGCGTCTTGCCGACGGCGGGTGGTTGCGGCAATGGGCTTCAATTCCAAGCCATTTTTTCCATGGCTGCCCCTTTTTCGCATCATCCCCGGTTCGGGGCAAGAAAAAAGCCCGGCAGGATGCTCCGGCCGGGCTGTCGTCGTTTTGGATGGGCGTGGCGGCTAATCGTACTTCACGGCGCTAAAGCGCATAAGCTTTTCCAGCGCGATATGCGATTCGATGCGCCGCATGGTGCCGGTCTTGCCGCGAAGGACCAGGGAATGAGTCACCGCGCCGCGTCCCGTAAACCGCACCCCGCGCAGAAACGTGCCGCCGGAGATGCCCGTGGCCGCGAAATAGGTGTCGTCGCTATTGACCAGGGTCTCTTCGGTCAGGATGGATTTCGTGTCGGTCCCGGCCTTGATCAGGGCCTTTTTCTCGTCGTCCTTCTGCGGGTCCAGGCGGGCCAGCATGCGCCCCCCCACGGCCCGGATGGCGCAGGCCGACAAAACCCCCTCGGGCGTGCCGCCGGTGCCCATCATCACGTCCACCACGTTGGTCGGGTCCACGGCCATCAGCGATCCGGCCACGTCGCCGTCGGTGTGCAACTGGATGCGCGCCCCGGTGCGGCGTATCTCGGTGATCAGTTCCTTGTGGCGCGGCTTGTCCAGGACAAACACCACCAGATCGTCCACGTCCTTGCCAAGGGCCTTGGCGATGGCCCGCAGGTTGTCGCCCACTGGCGCGTCCAGGTCGGCCGCGTCCTTGGCCTCGGCCGGAACCACCAGCTTTTTCATGTAATAGCTGGGCCCCGGATCGAACATGCTGCCCCGGGGGGCCACGCCGATGACCGAGATGGCGTTGGGACGGCCATAGGCCAGAAGGTTGGTGCCCTCCACAGGGTCCACGGCCACGTCCACGGCCTGCCCCAGGCCCATGCCCACCTTCTCGCCGTTAAAGAGCATGGGCGCTTCGTCTTTTTCGCCCTCGCCGATGACGATGATCCCGTCCAGAGGCACGGTGTTGAAGGACAGGCGCATGGCGTCCACGGCGGCCTGATCCCCGGCGATCTTGTCGCCTTTTCCCAGCCACCGGGAGCAGCTTAGGGCCGCCGCCTCGGTGACCCGAACCAGATCCAGGCCGATATTTCTGTCAGGGGCTTCCATAGCCGCTACTCCTTCCCGGCAAACGCCTGACGCACCAGATCGGCCAGGCGTTCCGGGGTGAAGCCGTATTTTTCAGCCAGAAGTTTGGCCGGGGCCGAGGCGCCGAAGTGGCTTACGCCATGCACGTTGTCCAGGCTGCCCACATATTTGCACCACAGATCCGGCCGTCCGGCCTCCACGGCGAAGCGCCGCGTCACGGCCGGGGGCAGCACGGCGTCGCGGTAGCTTTTGGGTTGCTCGTCGAAAAGCTCCATGCAGGGCATGCTCACCACGCGCAGTTTGTATTCGGGCAGAAGCTCGGCCGCGGCCAGGGCCAACGAGACCTCGGAGCCTGCGGCCAGAAGGATGCCGTCGGGGACGCCGTCCGGGGCGTCGGCCAGCACGTAGCCGCCCTTGGCCACGCCCTCGGCCAGTCCCGGGAAGCGGGCCGCATCCAGCACGGGCAGTCCTTGGCGGGTCAGGAGCAGGCAGGTGGGGCGGCTTTGCTGCGTCAGGGCCGTCTGCACGGCCAGGCAGGTCTCCCGGGCGTCGGCCGGGCGCATGACCAGCATGTTGGGGATCAGCCGCAGGGAGCTTGCGTGTTCGATGGGCTGGTGCGTGGGGCCGTCCTCGCCCACGTAGAAGGAGTCGTGGGTGAAGACGTGCAGCACCGGCAGCCGCTGCAGGGCGGACATGCGCAGGGCGTTGCGCTCGTAGTCGGAAAAGACCAGGAAGGTGGCCCCGAAGGGGACCAGGCCGCCGTGCAGGGCGATGCCGTTTAAAAGCGCGCCCATGGGGAACTCGCGCACCCCGAAGCACAGGTTGCGTCCGGCCCGGTTGTCGGGGGTGAAGATGCCGGTAATGTCGCGGAATTTGGCCGTCTGGTTGGAGGGGTCAAGGTCGGCCGAACCGCCCACGAGAAGGGGAAGCTGGTCGATGAGCGCACCCAGGGCCGATCCCCAGGCCTTGCGGGTGGCGACCGATGCGCCCGGCTCGAACTCGGGCCAGGTAAAGGTCCGGTTGGCTGGGGTGCGCCTCGCCTGCCGCCACAGATCCTCGAAGGCGGCGTCCGTGTCCAGGCGTTTTTGCAGGGCCGACTGCCAGGCCAGGCGTTTGTCGCGCACGCTGCCGTGCCGGGAGCGGAAGCGTTCCACGACCTCGGCGGGCAGGTAAAAGGGCTTGTCCGCCGGCAGGCCCAGGCAGACCTTGGTTTTGGCGATTTCCTCCGGGGAGAAGGGCGACCCGTGGGAGTCGCAGTTGTTTTCCATGGAGCAGGAGCCCTTGGCGATGGTGGTGTGGCCGATGATCAGGGTGGGCTTGCCCGCGTCGGTCTTGGCCTCGGTCAGGGAGGCGCGGATCTGGCCGTGGTCGTGGCCGTCGATCTCGATGACCCGCCAGCCCAGGCCCTCGAAGACCTTTTTATGGTCGGTGCGGTCGCAGCGGCTGGTGGGACCGGCCAACTGCACCTTGTTGTTGTCGTAGCACACGATAAGGCGCGACAGCTCGAAATGTCCGGCCAGGGCGGCCGCGCCCAGGCACACGGGGGTCTGGATGTCGCCGTCCGAGGCCAAAACGAACGTGTAGTGGTCGGCGATGTCCGCCCCGAGCCTGGCCCGCAGCATGGCCTCGGCCACGGCCATGCCCACGGACATGGCGAAACCCTGTCCCAGGGGCCCGGTGGTGGCCTCGACTCCCGGGGTCAGAAAATTTTCGGGATGCCCGGGGGTTTTGCTGCCGAACTGCCGGAAGCGGGTGATGTCCTCCATGGTCAGGATGCCCTGGAAAAGAAGCAGGGCATAGAGCAGCATGGATTCGTGCCCGGCCGAGAGCACGAAGCGATCCCGGTTGAACCAGGTGGTGTCGTCCGGGTCGGCGTCGAGAAATTCCGAAAAAAGGATGTAGCCGAGATCGGCCGAGGACATGGCCCCGCCGGGATGGCCGGAATTGGCCTTGCCAACGGCGTCCATGATCAGGCCCTTGATGACGTTGACCGCTTGCAGGTCGAGATCGCTTACGGAAGGCATGCTGGTGGTCCTTGCGCTACGGGTTGGGTAAAAGGAAGCAGGGCGTATGCGACGCAAAAAACGGCTTTTGGGAAAAAGCCGTTTTGAAAGGCGCCTGGTGGAAGAGGCGGATGTCCATCATCGGGAAACGGGTCCGCCGTGACAAGTTTCCATCAGGTCCAGGCGGCGCTGGTGGCGGCCGCCTTCGAAGGAAGCGGCCAGAAAGGCGTCGGTGATGGACAGGGCCAGGCCTTGCCCCGTGACCCGTTCGCCCAGGCACAGGACGTTGGCGTCGTTGTGCAGCCTGGCCATGCGGGCCATGAACTCGTTGCCGCACAGGGCGGCCCGGATGCCGGGGCGGCGGTTGGCGGTCATGGACATGCCCAGGCCCGTGCCGCAGATGAGGATGCCCAGGGCGTTTTGGGCCAGCACGGCGTCGCAGACCGAGGCCGCGTAAAGGGGATAGTCAACGCTTTTGGCGTCGGCCGGGCCGACATCGACAACGGTGTGGCCTGCGGCGGCCAGGTGGTCGGACAGAAGGTTTTTGAGCAGGACTCCGGCATGGTCGGAGCCGATGATCACGGTCTGCGGCATGGCGAATCTCCACTTGTGGCGGGTGTTACGCGGGATGACCGGGCGCGTGCGGCGCTATGCCCGAAAGTCTGGTCCCGTCCGGGCCTCAGAGGTCCGGGATGCGGATGTCGCCCTGCGCCTCCAGGGAACGCACGGCCGTGCCGGGCGGCATCGGAAGGGCCAGGGCGCTGTCCGGCCAGGGGGTCTCACGGCCTTCGATTTTTTTGATGCGAAGCGTCACCTGAGCCCCGCCGGGGGTGGTCAGGACCACGCGGCGGGCCTCATCGGAGGCCGTCCCTGCGGCATCGGCCTGGTAGTCCTCGAAGGCCACCTTCCAGGGCTCGATTCCCCGCCCGGTGAGATGAATCGGTTTGCCCTCGAAGTCAAGGGTCAGGGCGGCCATTCGGGAACCGGCGGGAAAGGCGTATTCGTAGCCTTCGGGCCGTTTTTTCGCCGAGGCGTATTTTTCCGGGAGAAATGCGTCGAACCGGCCGATGGCCACGGCGGCCAATTCCCGCAGGGCGAAGGGCAGGGGAAGCCCCATGCGCGACAGGCCCTCCCGGGTGCTGCGGTGGGTGAAGGCCGCCTGGTTGCCGGGATAGTAGGCCGTAAAGCCCTGGTCGTTCTCGACCCAGAAGGCGTAGGGGCCGCCCATGGGCAGGGTCAGATCCAGGCGCAGGGGGAGGTCGGTGTTGCCGTAAAAGGCCAGATTCAGACGGCCGCTTTTGCGTTGGGAGGCGAAGCTTAGGCCCGCGTCCACGCGAAAAGCCTTCCAGTCGGCATGCTTTTTTTGCTCCCGGTCGCGAAAGGCCTCCCAGGTCGTGCGGGCCAGGTCTTCGCCCGGAGGGGCGGCGGTCTTGGCGGCGCATCCGGCAAGCAGGAGCAGTGTGGCCAGGAGAACCAGGGCTCGGGAGGCGCGGGTCATAGGGCGTCCTTTTTGCGGCGGATGGCGTCGGCGTTGCCGGGGTTGCCGGACAGGGCCTTTTTGTAGCCCTCGGCGGCCTCGGCCTTGTTGCCAAGGGATGCGGCGATGTCGCCGTAATGCTCCCAGATCACCGGATCGCCGGCGGGTTGGGACACGGCCTGCCGGATGACCTCCCAGGCCTTGTCGTTTTTGCCCATGCGGTGATGGACCCAGGCCAGGGAATCCAGGAAAAAGGGGTTGTCGGGCTCGATGGCCACGGCCTTTTCGATCAATTGCAAGGCCCGGGGCAGATCGCGGTTATCCTCGGCCAGGGTGTAGCCCACGAAGTTGAGGGCGTCGGCGTGCTCGCCGTCCAGGGTGATGATCTGCTCCATGACCTGGACGCTTTCGGCGGTGCGCTTTTGCCGCTCCAGGACGACCCCCAGGCGGTAGAGGATCTCCGTGTCGTCGGCCCATTTTTCGCTGGCCTCGGTCAGGATCGCCGTCGCTTCGGCGGGGTTTCCCGTCCGTTCCAGGGCGGCGGACATGAGCAGGCGGAATTCCTTCTTGTCTTGGAATTGGGCCACGGCCTGCCTGGCCAGTTCCAGGGCCTCGGCGGCCCGATCCGTTTCCAGCAGGAGTTGGATGCGAAAGCTCAGGCTTTTGTCGTAATGCGGGTGGGATTCGGGCACGCGCTTCAAATAGCCGATGGCCTTGTCCGGTTTTTTCTCACCCTCGTAGGCCGCCACGGCCCGGTAAAACAGGATGTCCGGCGGCGGCGAGCCGCTTTTTTCCAGACGGTCGAGCAGCTTTCCGGCCTCGGCGGCATAGCCCTCGGCGATGAACGCCGACAGCACCTCAAGCACAAACGTGCTGTCCTTGGGGGCCTTGTCCATGAGGGCCACGGCCTTGGCGGGATTTTTCAGCTTGAGGTTGAGCTTGATCAGCCGCGACCAGACCTCGGCCCCGTCCTCGCCAAGCTCCAGGATGGCGGAGTAGCTCTCAAGCGCCCCCCGGTAATCTTTTTCCTGTTCCTGGAGAAACCCCAGTTCGGCCCAGGCGGCCACCATGGACCGGTCGGCGGCCAGCGCCTGGCGCAGGGCGGCCATGGCCGAGGCGCGGTCGCCAAGGCCGATATGGGCCTTGGCCTTGTAATAAAAAACAGCGGGGGACGGGTCCAGGGCCTCGATTTTTTCCAAAGAGGCCAGGGCCTCCCGGAACTGTCCGGAATCGATGAGCAGCGAGGCCATTTCCTGGTGGGCGGCCAGATCGTCCGGATGTTTGGACAGGTAGCCGCTGATGACGGCCACGGCCTCCTCGCGCCGGTGCTGCATCTGGTAGGCGCTGGCCAGATAGAAGGCGATCTGTTTTTCCTCGGGGAATTG
>NZ_JAZHDB010000221.1:0-40201 GCF_036584575.1 Desulfolutivibrio sp. | reverse complement strand
GATCCTGGTGTTCATCACCCTCATCTGCCTGATCATCGCCGCCCGGCTCTTCTCCCCCCGCCCAGGTCAAGCCCGCGCCCGCCCCGGAACCGGCCCTGGCCCAGCGCCCTCCGGCTGCGCCGCCGACCGCCAAGCCCGTGGAACCCGTGCCGCCCGCGCCGAAAGCAGAGGCTGGCGCATCGGGAGGCGGTTTCGAGGCGACCTATCAGGTGGCGTCTTTTTTTAAGAAGGATCAGGCCGACACCATGATCAAAAAGCTGGCCCAGAAGGGGGTGAAGGCGGAGATCAGGCAGGGCAAGATTCAGGACAAGGATGTTTTCCGCATTGCGGTGACCCTGCGCGGGACCGAGCAGGAGATCAAGGCCGGGCTGGAAAAAACGGGTGAAAAAGGCCCTATACTTCTCGGCAAAAAACCCTTATAGGGATGCCCCCGCTTGTCCCGGGAGACTCCCCCAGAATGAGGACCGCACATGCAGCACATGTCTTTCGTCCCGACCAAGGCTTTTTTCACCAAGGGCATCGGCCGCCACAAAAACAAGCTCCAGTCGTTCGAGCTGGCCCTGCGTGACGCCGGAATCGAAAAGCTCAACCTCGTCTACGTGAGCAGCATCTGCCCGCCCAACTGCACGATTCTTCCCCTGGAGGAAGGCGTCAAGCAGTTGAGTCCGGGCCAGATCACCTTTTGCGTCATGGCCCGCAACGCCACGGATGAAAAAAACCGGATGGTGGGTTCGGCCGTGGGCATGGCCTTTCCTGCGGACAAAGGCAATTACGGCTACATCTCCGAACACACCACGTTCGGGGCCGATGAACAGGAAATCGGCGATTTCGCCGAGGACTTGGCCTCCACCATGCTGGCCACCACGCTCGGCATCGATTTCGATCCCGAGACGGCCTACGACGAACGCCGCCAGATCTATCTCATGAGCGGCAAGATCGTGGATTCGGCCTCCAAGCCCTGCGTCACCACCGGCCAGGCCGGAGTGTGGTCCACCACCATCTCCGCCGTGGTCTTTCTGCCCTAGACGGAATCAGGCCTCGCGTGGACAGACAGACGCGCGCAGGCATCGTTCTTGACCGGTTGCGGCCCCGGTATCCCGGGGCCGCCTCCGCTCTGATCTGGACAAATCCGTATCAGCTTCTCGTGTCCACGGTGCTGGCCGCCCAATGCACCGACGCCCGGGTCAATCTGGTGACCCCGGAGTTTTTTCGCCGCTGGCCCGATCCGGCCGCCCTGGCCGCCGCCGACGTGGCCGAGGTGGAGGTCGTGGTCCATTCCACGGGATTTTTCCGCAACAAGGCCAAAAACCTCGTCGCCGCCGCGAAAATGATGGTGGCCGAACACGGCGGCGCGGTCCCGCGCACCCTGGCGGAGCTCACGGCCCTGCCGGGGCTGGCCCGCAAGACCGCCAACATCGTGTCCGGGAACGCCTACGGCAACCACGAGGGCATTGCCGTGGACACCCACGTCAAGCGCCTGTCCTATCGCCTGGACCTGACGGATTCCGAAAACCCCGTGGTCATCGAGAGGGACTTGATCCCCCTTTTCCCGCGTGAGGCCTTCGGCGAGATCAACCACCTGCTGGTGCTTTTCGGCCGCGACGTGTGCCAGGCCCGCAAACCCCGCTGCGAGGCCTGTCCCCTGGCCGATGTCTGTCCCCGGAAGGGGCTTATTTCACCATGACTCCACTATGTATCTTGTCTCTACCCTCTATATTTTCTAACAACATCTTTTAATGCAGGGCTTGTGCCTACAAATTTTTTCCCGCATGATGTCGTTGCATAAGCATTTTTAATATCGTTAAAGCCAATTTCAAAAAATATATTTTCGTTAGTGTATGCTGAAAATGATTCTCTTGCTTCAAGACGATATGGCAACATCTTTCCGTCGATGAATATTGGCTCTACAAGAGCCATCCTTTCTTTTGTATGCCTTAATCCAAAGCCAACTTCACTTATAGTAATACTGCTTGTGCCCTTATTGATAACTTCAATGCATAGGATATTCACAGGTTTTCCGCTGAGATGTGTCCTCGCCATTTTAGGAACGACGACAACTTTCAATCTGTCCCTTGATACGGCATAAGCTGTATTAAATACACCAAGAATAGCGCCGATCACAGCGATGATCAGCGTAAGCGTATTTTCCATAGGATTCTCGCTTCTTCTCGACGACAGTTAGAATTTGTTTCAGATTAATATTCCATGAATTTTTTATAACAACAAGATTATTCATAAATTATTATCAATTTTAAGTTGAACGAAATCTATCTATCGAAAATACATAAAAGCATCAGAATTTTCAATTTGTCCTTGGCTTGTTCCTCTTCTATACAATCGGGAATTACCGTGTGTCGCGGAGGGGGAATTCCCGGCACGGGGAACCGTCAACGAGCAAGGAGCGGCCATGAAGAATTTTTTCTCCTCGAAACAGGGCATCATCGCCGTGGGCCTCGCCATCGGCGTCCTGGCCCCGCTTCTGCAATTCTGGGGCAACCCGGGCAACATGGGCATCTGCGTGGCCTGCTTCGAGCGCGATATCGCAGGGGCCGTGGGCCTGCACCGGGCGGCCATCGTCCAGTACATGCGCCCGGAGATCATCGGCTTCGTGCTCGGTTCCCTTCTGGCGGCGCTTTTCACCAAGGATTTCCGCCCCCGGGCCGGGTCCGCGCCGATTGCCCGGTTCATCCTGGGGGCGTTCGCCATGATCGGGGCCCTGGTCTTTCTGGGCTGCCCCTGGCGGGCCATCCTGCGTCTGGCCGGCGGCGACCTCAGCGCCATTTTCGGCATCCTGGGCCTGGTGGCGGGCATCTGGATCGGCGCCATCTTTTTCCGCAAGGGCTACAACCTGGGCCGCAGCCAGAAAACCCACGCCTCGGTGGGACTGATCATGCCCCTGGTCATGCTCGGCTTTTTCGCCCTCATGCTGCTGTATCCCCAGATCGAAAAAGAGCCCCAGTCCGGCGTGCTGTTCTACAGCGTCCAGGGCCCGGGCGCCATGCATGCGCCGCTTCTGGCCTCCCTGGCCGTGGGACTTTTGGTCGGCGTCATCGCCCAGCGCAGCCGGTTTTGCACCATGGGCGCGTTTCGCGACGTGATCCTTTTCAAGCAGTCCCATCTTTTGCTCGGGGTCATCGCCCTTTTCGTCGCGGCCGTGGTGGTCAACGCCCTGCTCGGGCAGGTGAAGATCGGCTTCGAGGGCCAGCCCGTGGCCCATACCCAGCAGGTCTGGAACTTCGCCGGGATGCTCCTGGCCGGACTGTGCTTCGCCCTGGCCGGGGGATGCCCGGGACGGCAGCTCTTTTTGTCCGGCGAGGGCGACGGCGACGCCGCGGTCTTCGTGTTCGGGATGATCGTCGGCGCGGGCTTCGCCCACAACTTCGGGCTGGCCAGCTCCCCCCAGGGCGTGGGGCCCCACGGCGTCGCCGCTGTGTTCGTGGGCCTTGCCGTATGCCTGTACTTCGGCCTGACCATGCGCGCCAAGGCGTGACAGGGGCGTGCCAGGGAGCAGGGGAAAAGCCTCCGGCGGCCCAAGGGCTACGCCCTTGGGAATCCCGTAACGATTTCCGGCCGCCCCTATGCCGTCTGCTCTTTCGAGGACGGCCTGCCTGGCCGGAAAAGACGCACTGCGAGAGGAGATCATGCCATGGAAAAGACCATAGACGCCAGGGGGCTGTCCTGCCCCCAGCCGGTTTTGGATACGCTTTCGGCCATCGCGGCCATGGGTTCGGGTAAGCTGACCGTTTTGGTCGATACCGAGGCCTCCAAGGAAAACGTGTCCCGGGCCGTGGCGGCCAAGGGCTGGCGGCTTGACGCCGTGGCCGAGGACGGCGGAGAATACCGCATCGACATCAGCAAGGGATGATTTTGGGATTTTTCGACCGCTTCCGCACAAAAGACCCCGGCCCGGCGTCCGCCTCCAAGGCCGACCGGGGCCTTTTGCTGTTCGAAAACACCAGCGAGGTCATTCGGGCCGAAATGACCCTGCGCGAAGCCGGATTCGCGATCAAGGTGGTGGGGCCGCCTCCCGAGGTGCGCCGGGGCTGCGATCTGGCCGTGGAGTTCCCGCTCATCGAGGGCCTGCACATCCGCCGCAGGCTCGACGCCGCCAAGGTTCCGCCCCTGGACACGATTCCGGTCACCGGGCCCCTTTTGGCCCCGGTGGACATCTTCCAGGTCAAGGACTTCGGGGCGTATCTCATGGTCCGGGCCGCGAACATGAAGCTGACCGTGGAAAAGGCCACCGGCGTCATCGTCAACGTCTCGGGCGGCGGCTGCCCGGACGTGCCCTATCTGGCGACGCAGCTCATCGGCAAAACCCTGGACGAGGCCCCCTCGCCGCGAGAGATCGGCCACACCCTGTGCGGCTACGCCCTGGGGCTGGCCTTCGAGGAAATGAAAAAGCAATGCTCGCCGTCGTAGGCGCCATCCCCGATCCTGACGTGCCGGTCACCGAAGGCCTGGCGGACATTTCCAGCCAGGGCATGACCGTGGGCGGCCTGCCCGTGGCCCCGGATCGGGGAACCCCGGCCCTTTTGGCGGCGGCCGCCGCAGCCTGCGCCACCCTTTCGCTGCCCGCGCCCTACGCCTTCCTGGTCGGCGACGAGGGGCTGGGACACGGCAGCCGCGCCTTGTACCGCCATCTGACGGACGTTCTGCCCGGACGGCGATTTTCCACCCTGGTCTTCCATTATCTGATGCCCGACGTCATGTGGCACGACAAGGTGCTCTTCGCCGTGGAGGCCATGCCCGAACGCCCCAGGCTCATCGCCGACGCCGGGTTCATGTATGCGGCCAAGATGAGCGGGCAGGCCGCGTCCTACGACCTCTTCACCCCGGACGCCGGAGAACTGGCCTTTCTGGCCGACGAAACCGCGCCGCATCCCTTTTATACCCGGGGATTCGTCCTGCATGAGGAAAACCGCGTGCCGGACCTCATCGCCCGGGCCTACCAGGGCGAGAACGCGGCCTCGACGCTTCTGGTCAAGGGCGGCACGGATTATATCGCCGATGCGACCGGGGTGCTTTTTACCGTGGACGGCCCCTGCGAAGAGGCCATGGAGGCCATGGGCGGCACCGGCGACACCGTGGCCGGGATGGCCGCGGCGCTCATGGAATCCGGACGCTCCGCGTCCAGTGCGGCCTGGTGTGCGGCCAGGGCCAACCGGCTGGCCGGGCGCTTGGCCCGCCCCAACCCGGGGTCGCGCATCGCCGAGATCATCGCCCGCATCCCCGAGGCCCTACGCCAGGCCTTGGCCGAGGCGCCCGTACCATGACCGCCCGGCGCATCACCGCCGACATGAGCCTTTTGGATGTCGTCGCCGCCCATCCGGCCACGGAGGCGGTCTTCCGCTCCCGGGACGCAGCGGCCGGGGCGTGCCTTTTGTGTACGGCGCTTTTCGATTCCATTGACGTTGTGGCGGCGCGCCACGGGCTCGATTTGGAGGCGCTGCTTGGGGAGCTTGAGAACGCGGCGGCAGGTGGCTCGGGAGCCGTCGGATGAAACCGCCTTGAGCGGCGCGGGCGTTTCCCGGCCGAAGCGGCCTGTGCGCCGCTCGGCGTCCCGCCTATTTCCTCCCTGCCTGTTTCCTGGCGACAGTGTTTTCCTTCAAATTTCTCATCCCCGGCTGCCGAAAATTCTGAGGTATTCCCCTCAAGGACGCCGGAGGAGGTCTGGCAGGCGCAAGGCCCAAGGCGATGCCGCATGCCTGGCCTGCGGCCTGGGAACGAAGGTCCGGCCTGCGTGTGGCCCGCCGTTTCTGGGTTGTCTCCGGGCCGGGTAGGGGCCAAATCGGGAATGGCGGCCGGGAGCAGAAATCCTCGCCGGGGGGCGGGAAAAATGAATTGTGAGCTATTGCGGGAAGTTCTATAGGGATGGTGTAGTCTTGATGAATTCGGCCCGGCCTGTGGGGCCGGTTTCGGGGGAAGGCGCATGGACAAGCACTTCTTGGTGACCATAGGGGATGACCCTGGGATTTTCTACGGCGTCGGCTTCATCAGTCATTTTTTCGACGACAAGGATCGGGTGCGGGCGACGCTTTTCCACATCGCCCCCCAGCCCCCGGCGGTCTGGCCCGAGGAACTGACCTATGAGACCAAAAAGGTCTTGGAGGACAATGCCGGGCGTCTGGAGGACAAGGGCCGCATGGCCCTGGCCGCCGCCCGGGAGCGATTTTTGAGCAAGGGGTTTTCGCCGCGCAAGATCGAGGAGAAATTTATCTTCGGGGCCTTCCCCCGGGCCGGGAATCTGGTCATGGAGGGGGAGTACGGCGACTATGACGCCGTGGTCCTGGGGCAACGCGGTTTCGCGGGCTTAAGCGCCTTTCTGGGTCGCGGGGTCGGGGTCGAGATCATGCGCGAATCCTTCGACTTTCCCATGTGGGTCTGCCGCTTGCCGGACTATGGGCGATCCGGGGTGTTGGTCTGCGTGGACGGCTCAAACGCCGCGTTTCGGGCCGTGGACCATGTGGGAACCATGCTAGAGGGTGAGAATCGGCACGCCGTGACCCTCTTTTATGTCTCGGGCCAGGCGGAGAAGGGGGCGGCGGAGGCCGTATTCGCCCGGGCCCGGGAGGTGCTTGCCGCCAGGGGCGTTGCGCCCGAACGCATCGACACCCGGCTGGTCGCGTCCGACCATGTGGCCAGGGCCGCGCTTGCCGAGGCCGAATCCGGGCGGTATGCCGTGGTGGCCGCCGGGCGTACGGGCCAGGGGAGGGGGAGCACGCCGCTTGGCGGGCTGTCCCGGGCCTTTTTCGGGTCAACCAGCGATGTGTTGTTCCACGAGCTGGCCGGGGCGGTCCTGTGGGTGTGCCGCTGACGGGCGCCCGCACCATGACAACGGTGTAACGGACGGATGAAGGTCATGACCACCCCGGACAGACACGATCAGACCGAATATTGTTTGTGGGACTCCTCCGACCGGGAATTCCAGGTAGGCATCATCGGCACCGGGTCCGGTTTCATGTCCATCCTGGATATCTTGGGCAACGAGCAGTACCAGGAGTTCCTGCCGGGCCTGAAACTGACGGCCGTGGCCGACCTCGGGCCCCAGCCCGCCAGCCGGGCCCATGTCGAGAAGCTCGGGGTGCCGATCTACGAGACCTTCCAGGACATGCTGGCGGCCCACCCCGGCATCGACCTGGTGGTGGAACTCATCGGCTCCCGGGCCAAGCTGCGGGCCATTCGTTCGGCCCTGCCGGACAGCGTTTCGCTTATCGACCACAATGCGGCCTTTTTTCTGTGCGGCCTGCACAACATGCTCCAGGTCAGCACCCACTGCCAGGTCAACCTGGACCGGCACAAGGAACTCTTAAACGCCATCATCGACGAGGTGCGCGACGACATCATCCTCCTGGACAAGGAGGGCCGCGTGGTGGACCTCAATAAAAACGTCTACCAGCGCCTGGGCAAGGAGAAGTCCGAGCTTTTGGGGCTGCCCTGCTGGCAGGTGCAGACCCTTGACGACGGACGGCCCTTTTGCTGCGGTCAGGACAAGGACTGCCCCTTTTTCTCCACCCTTTCCACCGGCCGCGAGGCCGAGGCCCTTTTTACCCGCCTCGATGCCGACGGCCGCCTCATGTATTTCCGCATCTATTCCTATCCCATCTTCAACCCGCTGGGGAATATGACCCATGTCATGGTCATGCGCCGGGACATCACCCGGCGCACCTACCGGGAACGCCATCAGCAGCACGCCGAAAAGCTGGCGGTCATCGGCGAGATGTCCATGTACCTGGCCCATGAGATCAGAAATCCCCTGTTCGCCATCTCCGGCTTCACCAAGTCGCTTCTGGACTCGGCGAACCTGACGGAGAAGGAACGGGAAAAGCTGCGCATCATCGCCGAGGAGGCCAAACGCCTGGATCGCATGTTGTCGAGCATTTTAAGCTTCTCGCGCCAGACCCAGACCGTGTCCGGGCCCGTGGACCTCAACCGGGTCAGCGAGGAGGCCGTGGATCTTATGCGCATCGGCTATGCCGACAAGGGCTACCGTTTCGTGCTCAATGCCGATCCCAACATCCCGCGCGGCCGGGCCGAGACCGAGACCATCAAGCAATGTTTGGTCAACCTGATGCTCAATTCCATGGAGGCCATGCCCGCAGGCGGCGAGATCCGCGTGCGCACGGGCATGGAGGAGGACCGGCCGGTGGTCGAGGTGGCGGATCGCGGCCGGGGCATGAGCCAACCCGAGATGGACAAGGTCTTTAGCCCCTTCCACACCACCAAGGGCCAGGGGTACGGACTGGGATTGGCCATGATCAAGAAGATGATCGAGGAGTTCGGCGGCCGGGTGACCTTGTCCAGCCGGGAGGGGCGCGGCACGGCCGTGACCCTGCACTTTGCGCCCATCCTGGCGGGCGAGGAGGAGCGGCAGGCCGTGGATGACCTCAAGACCCCACGGAATGTCTCCTAGGCCATGTTCGTCCGAAAAGCCGGGCCCGGCTCCCTCCCCTCGCGCCTGTGGAGTCTGCGGGCCCGGCTGATTCTGTCTCTGGGGGCGCTTTTGGCCATAAGCCTCGGGGGGGCGGTTCTGTCCCTGTGGTACGGGCACATGGCCCGCAATCTGTATCTCTCCACTCTGGAAGGCGACGTGGCCGGTCTGGCGGCGGCCCAGGAGTTGGAAAACGCCCTGTTGGCCCTGTATGCCGAGGCGGCCGGGGCCAGGAGCCGGGGGGCATTGGACGCCGCCGAGGGGCTTGCGGCCGGACGGCGGCGGGTGGAGGAGTGGCTGCGCAAGGCCCGCGACGCGGCAGGCGGCGAGGCTGCCCGGCAGGGCCTCTCCCAACTTGACGCGGCTTGGTTTGCAGTCCAGGAGGCCATGGACACGGCCTTTGACCGGTCCTCGACGCCCGAGGCCGGACTCGAGCTTCTGTCCCGGCGTTTTCACGAGGCCTTTTCCCGGGCCGAGGCCTACAAAAGCCTTTTTCGGGAGGGGATTGCGGCCCGGCGCGTCGACTACCAGGAGCGCACCGACGCCCTGGTGGTCATGGTCTGGATCGCCCTGCCCCTGGTGGCCCTTCTGGGGCTGGCCCTGACGCATCTGGTGTTTTGGCGCATTTTGAATCCCATCCGCCATCTGGCCCGCACCGGGGCCGGGTCCGATAAAGAGCTGTGCGACGGCAACGAGGTCAAGACCCTGGCCCGGCGTTTCGGCAATCTGCTTGTGGCCGTGGATCGGGCCGAATCCGACCTGGAGGTGAGCCGGGACCACCTCATGCAGTCGGAAAAGCTGGCCCTGGTGGGCAAGCTGGCCGCCGGGGTGGCCCATACCATCCGCAATCCCCTGACCTCGGTCAAAATGCGGCTTTTCTCCCTGGAGCGCGTCCTGCGCCTGGAGCCCGCCCAGAAGGAGGACTTCGAGGTCATTTCGGAAGAGATCCGGCACATCGACACCATCGTACGCAATTTTTTGGAGTTTTCCCGGCCGCCCAAGCTGGTTTCCCGGCCCACCAGCCTGTCCGACGTGGTGGACACCACCCTAAACCTCCTCAAGCACAGGTTGGAGTCCTACGGGGTGACGGTGGAGGTTCTGCGGGCCAAGCGCCTGACCCCCATCAGCGCCGACCCCGACCAGCTCAAGGAGGCCCTGGTCAATCTGGTGCTCAACGCCTGCGAGGCCATGGTCGAGGGCGGCCGGATCGTCATTCGCGAGGAGGAGGGGGTCATGGAGCCGGCCGGGCGGGTGGTGGTGGTGCGCATCAGCGACACCGGGCCGGGGGTGCCGGAGTTTATCCGCGACCGGGTGTTCCAGCCCTTTTTCACCACCAAGGGCGAGGGCTCCGGCCTGGGGCTGCCCATCGCCCAGCGTATCGTGGAGGAGCACGGCGGGTGGATCAACCTGCATTCTCCCGAGGGGCGGGGGGCCACCTTCGCCCTGATCTTCCCGCACACCGAGGAGCGCACGTGGCACAGATTCTGATTGTGGACGACGACCACCAGTTGCGCCAGAGCTTCGAGCGCCTGCTGAGCGCCGAGGGCTATACCGTACGCACGGCCTCCACGGGCGAGGCCGGGGTGGAAATGGTCCGTGAGCGCCTGCCCGACCTGGTGGTCATGGACGTGCGCATGCCGGGCCTAAGCGGCCTGGAGGCCTTTGCGGCCATGCGCGAGATCGAGCCGAGGCTCCCGGTGATCATCATGACCGCCCACGGCACCACGGAGACCGCCATCGAGGCCACCCGCATGGGGGCCTTCGACTACGTGCTCAAGCCCTTCGACATCCCCGACATCTTAAAGCTCATCGAAAAGGGCTTAAGCGCCGGGCGCTTCATGCGCTCCAAGGTGGAGATGGACGCCCCGGCCGAGGGCGGCGAGGGCGAGGCCATCGTGGGCGGCGGCCCGGCCATGCAGGAGGTCTACAAGGCCATCGGCCGCGCCGCGCCCACCGACGCCACGGTGCTCATCCGGGGCGAGTCCGGCACGGGCAAGGAACTCGTGGCCCGGGCCGTCTACCAGTACAGCTCCCGGGCCGGGAAACCGTTTTTGGTCATCAACTGTGTGGCCATCCCGGAAACGCTTCTGGAATCGGAACTCTTCGGCTACGAGCGGGGGGCCTTCACCGGGGCCTCGGGCCGCAAGGTGGGCAAGATCGAGCAGGCCAACCGGGGCACGGTCTTTTTGGACGAGATCGGGGACATGCCGGTATCCATCCAGGCCAAGCTGCTGCGCCTTTTGCAGGAAAAGCATGTGGAGCGCCTGGGCGGGGCCGGCCCCATCCCCGTGGACGTGCGCATCATCGCCGCCACCAACCGGGATCTGGAGCAGGCCGTGGCCAAAGGGGCCTTTCGCGAGGATCTGTATTACCGCCTCAAGGTGGTGACCATGACCCTGCCCCCCTTGAGGGAGCGGCGCGAGGACATCCCGCTTCTGGCCAGACATTTTTTGTGCCGCTTTTCCCGCGAGGCCGGCGTGCCCGATCCAGGGCTGACCCCCCAGGCCTTGGTCTTTCTGACCGGGCACGACTGGCCGGGAAACGTGCGCGAATTGGCCAACGTCCTGCAAAAAACCCTGATATTCAACCGGGGGGGGCCCATTGCCGCCGATG
Organism: Desulfolutivibrio sp.; assembly: GCF_036584575.1. Classification (NCBI taxonomy): domain Bacteria; kingdom Pseudomonadati; phylum Thermodesulfobacteriota; class Desulfovibrionia; order Desulfovibrionales; family Desulfovibrionaceae; genus Desulfolutivibrio; species Desulfolutivibrio sp. The sequence continues at coordinate 29,157 of NZ_JAZHDB010000221.1, read as the reverse complement.
ACCTGCAACAGGCCGCCGGTGCGGCGCCCCCTCCTGCGGTTTCCGGAACGGCCGGGGCCGTCGCCGGGGCCGGGGGCGATGGCTCGGCCCAGGAATTTCTGCGGCGGTTCGTGCGCGGGGAACTGGTGGCGGCCCGGGACGACGAGGGGGCCTTCGAATCGCTCATGGACCGTTTCGGGGCGGTGGTCATTGCCGAGGCCCTGGCCATGACCAGCGGCAACCGCACCAGGGCGGCCAGGCTTTTGGGGCTGTCGCGGCCAACGCTTCTGGCCCGCATCGAAAAATACGGATTGAAAATCGAGACCTCGGTGACCTCCCAGCTTGGCGCGACGGAGTTCGACGGCCCCGGGCGATGACGGCGGCCGGGGTGTGGCGTCGCCCGGGCCGGGATAAGGTCGGCGACGTGCAGACCCGTAGCGGCCGACACGCCGGGCCGGGGTGGAGCCCTAGCCCAGGTCGTCCCAGAAATTTTCCCAGCGCACCTTGCCCTTGGTCTTTTTGAACTTGCGCAAGAGCACGTACAGGGCCCCGGCGCCGCCGTGCCGGGGCAGGGCCGTGGCGAAGGCCAGGATCACGCGCTTTAAGGGGTCGCGGGTGAGCCAGGTCTTGAGCTCCTCCTTGAGCACGGGAAGCCCGCCCGGGGAGTTGGCCCCGCGCCCGGGGATGAGCAGCAGGCAGCGCTTCCCGGCCAGGTAGTGCTCGCGCACGAAATGCACAAGCGCCAACTGGGCCTGATCGGCGTTAAGGCCGTGCATGTCCAGATGGGCCTCGGGGGAGAACTGCCCGGCGCGCAGTTGGCGGAAGACCTTCTGGTCCATGTCCCGGACAAATCCCTGCAGGTATTCGTCGGTAAACGACAACTCGAATTCCACCCGTCCGGCTACCAGGTCCAGCAGGGCGTTTTTGCCGTCCGGATCGGACTCGGGCATCGAGCCGGGGGGCGGATCGGCAGGCTTGGGAACCACGACCCGGCCCCGAACCGTGCCGTCCATGGCCCGCACCCCGGACATGGCCTGGGAGAACAGATGCTCTTCGTCCTGGGGCGGGATGTCCGGGTCCGGGGCAGGCTTTGTCGGGGCCTTGACCGGTTCCGATTTTTTCTTCTGGATTTTCAGCGACTTGAGGGCGTCGAGGCCCGCACGTTTTTGTTCTGCCATGTCCGCAAGGCTACAGGGAAGCCGCCGGATTTGCAATGGACGGGCCCGCCGGGGGAAAAGGCCCGGGTGGCTCTGCCCGGTTTCTTGACCCGCCGTGGCCGATGGACTACATAATAAATGTTTTTCATATTGCACGACTCTGTCCGGCGGTTGCCGTGTCGCTTTTCCGCGTCTCTTTTTTTGCTGGTCTCGCTTCTGCACGGCTCTTTTGTGCAGTATGTCAAACGTTGTGGGAGGCGTCTCGGAGTTCATTCGATGCTGCGCAGACCTCATGACGGGAATGTTCGCGATAAAGACCGTGCGGGCATCCGCTCGATAAAAAAGGACCAGGCATGTCCGATCAATTCCGGGTTCTCGGAATCTATTCCCTGACAAAGTCCACCGAGGTGGGGGTGGGGGGAACGGCCAAAGGTTACGAACAGAAGACCTATTGGTTTGTGCGCCGCCTGCCGGACGATACCTATGAGGTGCAGCCGCTCAACGCCAACCATCTCCCCTCGGGCATCAAACGCATTCTCTCCAAAGGGGAGTTCCTGGCGGGATACGCCCCGGAACCAGGATATTACGAAAAAAAAACCCTTCCCCATGTCCAGTCCCTGAAAAAGAAGCTGGCTCAGGGCGAGGAGGCGCTTTGCGCGGGCAACCTCGACGATGCCGAGAAGATGTTCTGCAAGGCCCTGCTCCTCGACGAGGACAATCCCACGGCCAATATGGCTCTTGGCGAGGTGTACTGCCGCAAACAGGAGCACAAGCGTCTGGAGGCCGTCCTGCGGCGCATCCTGAACCTGGATGAGGTCTTCAAGGAGGAGCAGCGCCACGTCTTCAACAGCTTCGGCATCAGTCTGCGCAAGGAGAAATATTTCGCCGAGGCGATCCGCTATTACCGCCGGGCCATCGAATTCAACCCCACGGACGAGAATCTGCATTTCAACGCGGCTCGCGCTTACTTCGAGGCCGGGGAGCTCACCCTGTGCGTCGAGCATCTGGAGCAGGCCTTGCGGCTGCGGCCTGAATTCGCCGAGGCCGCCGAATTTCTGCGCTACCTTAAATCCTGTTCGGCCGTCACGGCCGCCTCGTCCACGCCCGCCGCGCCGGATGGGTCCGGGCCGCCTCTCGAGGGGTGATCGCCATGCCCCCGGCATCCCCGTCGTGCCCGGCTGTGTCGGCGTCAACCGGATCTTGTTGACGATTTTGTGAAATAATTGAGGGCAAAGGGCTGATTTTTGTTGTCGATCAGGCCGGGACGTTTTACAAGAAATCCCGTGCCTGATGGGGAGGGAACGTCTTTTTGCGTCAGGGGGAGGGGTGATCCCCGTGCGCCGCGTGTGACGGATGTGCGACGGCAGGGATGAAAACTTTTTTACCCCCGTGGCGGCTTTCCCTTTCCCGGCGCGCGAATCAGGGTGCGACCTTTTCGACAACGTCAATGATGGAGGCCTACGGCATGCGTATCTGGTCATTTTTGTGTTGCCTGGTCATGATTCTGGCCGTGTCCGTGGCTCACGCCGCCGACAAGGACACCCTGGTGGTGTCCGTGCCCTCGGACATCCATACCCTGGACCCCGGCGTGTCCAGCGACAACTACGATTGGCGTCAGATCTATCCCTGCTACGACCGGCTGGTGAAATACAAGGTCGAAAACGGCAAGGGGTCAACCGAGGTCGAACCCATGGCCGCCGAGTCCTGGACCGTCTCCCCGGACGGGCTGGTGTGGACCTTCAAGATCCGCAAGGGCATCGCCTTCGACGACGGCACGCCGCTGGACGCCGAGGCCGTGCGCTATTCCCTGGACCGCACCCTGGCCATCGGCAAGGGCCCGGCCGACAATATCGGGGCCATCGCCTCCATGAAGGTCGTCGATCCCCAGACCCTGGAAGTCACCCTGAAAAACCCCTACGGCCCGTTCTTGCAAACCCTGGCCACGGACGGGGCCTCCATCGTCAATCCCAAGGTGGCGGCCAAGGCCACGGGCGACGACAAGGCCCAGGCCTGGCTGGCCGAGCATGCCGACGGCAGCGGTCCCTTCAAGGTCACGGAATGGACCCGGGGCCAGAGCTGCGTGCTTGAAGCCAAGCCGAACTACTGGGGCGGCGCGCCCAAGCTGAAAAAGGTCATCATCCGCTTCATGCCCGAGTCCGCCGACCGGCGTATGGCCCTGGAAAAGGGCGACGTGGACATCGCCGAAAACATCCTTATCGACCAGCTTCCGGCCCTGGAGAAAAACCCCGACATCGTGGTCAACCGCTTTCCGGCCCAGATGACGGAATACGTCTACGTCAACTGCCAGAACAAAAAGCTGGCCGATCCCCGGGTGCGTCAGGCCCTGTCCTACGCCGTGGACTACAAGGGCATCATCGAACAGGTGCTTCAGGGCAACGGCATGCAGATGCGCGGCCCCATTCCCCAGGGCATGTGGGGACACCGCGAGGACGTGTTCCAGTACAGCCAGGACGCGGCCAAGGCCAAGGAGCTGTTGAAGGCCGCCGGGGCCGAGAACCTGGAGCTGACGCTGATCTATTCCGAGCGTCGGGCCACCTGGGAGCAGATCGCCCAGGTCATGCAGGCCAATCTGGCCGACATCGGCGTGAAGCTGAAGCTTGAACTCATGTCCAACCCCACCCTGCGCGACAAGATCGACAAGGGCGACTTCGAGCTGTGCCTGGGCGCCTGGAGCCCGGATTTCGCCGATCCTTATATGTTCATGAACTTCTGGTTTGACTCCAAAAACGCGGGCCTGCCCGGCAACCGCAGCTTCTACAAAAACGACAAGGTGGACGAGCTGGTGCGCAAGGCCGCCGGCCTGTCCGACGTGGCCGAGCGCAAGAAGCTGTACAGCGAGGCCCAGGACATCATCATGAAGGACGCCCCGTACATCTTCCTGTACCAGATTCAGACCATCGTCCCCATGCGCAAGGACGTGAAGGGTTACGTGTTCAACCCCATGCTCGAATCCATGTACAACTTCGAGGCCATCTCGAAGAACTAACGGAAAGGACGCCAACGCCCCGGCCGGACGACAAAACGCCCGGCCGGGGCCGTTTCACCTCATGCGCATTCTCGCCTATACCTTCCGACGCCTTCTGGCCGCCATCCCCGTGCTGCTCGGGGTCAGCGTCCTGGCCTTTCTCATTTCCCACGCCATCCCGGGCGATCCGGCCCGCCTGATCGTGGGGCCCAAGGCCAGTCGGGAGGCCGTGGAGGCCATCCGCAAGGAACACGGCCTGGACCGGCCGCTTCCCGTGCAATATCTGCATTTTCTGGGCGGATTGGTCCAGGGCGACCTGGGCCAGTCCATCCGCAACCACCGGCCCGTGACCGAGGATCTGGCCGACTATTTCCCAGCCACCCTGGAACTGACCCTGGCCAGCCTGGTTCTGTGCCTGACCGTGGGCATTCCCCTGGGCATCCTGGCCGCCGTGCGCCGCAACAGGTTTGCCGATCATGCCGCCCGGGTGGTGTCGGTGGTCGGCGTCTCCACCCCGGTTTTCTGGCTGGGACTCATGCTGTTGCTCCTTTTCTACCGCCAATTGAGCTGGCTGCCGGGCTCGGGACGCCTGGACATCACCAGTTCGCCGCCGCCGGACATGACCGGCCTGTACGTGGTGGACGCCCTTTTGGCCGGGGACTGGACCCTTTTGCGCGAGGCCTTAAGCCATCTGATCCTGCCCGCCTTCTGTCTGTCCTACGTCTACCTGGCCATCATCACCCGCATCGTGCGTTCCTCCATGATCGCCGTGCTCGGCCAGGACTACATCACCACGGCCCGGGCCAACGGCCTGTCCGCCGCGCGGGTGGTGTTCAAGCACGCCTTCAAGAATTCGCTGATCCCCACGGTGACCATCGTCGGCCTGTCCCTGGGGGAGCTTTTGGGCGGGGCCATCCTCACGGAGACCATCTTCGCCTGGCCGGGCATGGGCAAATACGTGGTGGATTCGGTCAATTCCCTGGATTTTCCGGCCATCATGGGCTTTACCCTGGTGGCCAGCACGGCCTATGTGGCCATCAACCTCGGGGTGGACGTGTTGTACGCCTTTTTAAACCCCCGCATCCGGTATTGAGGTCGCCGCCCGTGCCCCCCCGCGCCCGCCATCCCCTTTTTCGCGAACTGAAGCTGACGCTTCGCATCCTGTCGCGCAACCCCTCGGCCGTCATGGGCGGGACGATCATCGCGGCCATGGTCTTTCTGGCGCTTTTTGCGCCGCTTCTGGCCCCCTACGATCCCGTCAGGCTGTCGCTTCCGGAACGGCTCCTGGCCCCGGGAGCGGCGCATTTTTTCGGCACGGACGAGCTTGGCCGGGACATCTTCACCCGGGTGCTTTTCGGGGCCCGCATTTCGCTTTCCATCGGTCTTCTGGTCATCAGCGTGGCCGGGGGCGTCGGGGCGCTTATCGGGGCCACATCGGGCTATTTCGGGGGCAAAATCGACAGCGTGGTCATGCGCGTCATGGACGTGATCCTGTCCTTTCCGTCCCTGGTCCTGGCCCTGGCCTTGGCCGCCGCCCTGGGCCCAAGCCTTGTCAACGCCATCTTCGCCACGGCCTTCGTCATGATCCCCAAGTTCGCCCGCATGGTGCGCGGCGATGCCCTGTCCGTGCGCGAGTTGCCGTTCGTGGCCGCCAGCCGGGTGGCCGGGGCCGGACACGGCTTCATCATCCGCCGCCACATCCTGCCCAACTGCCTAAACTCGGCCATCGTCCTGGCCACCCTGACCCTGGGCGACGCCATCCTCATCGCCGCGTCGCTGTCGTTTATCGGCCTGGGGGCCCAGCCGCCCACGCCCGAGTGGGGGGCCATGATCGCCTCGGGACGCAAGTTTCTCATGGACCAGTGGTGGTATGCGACCTTTCCGGGACTTTTTATCCTGTTTACGGTCATCGGCTTCAACATTTTCGGCGATGCGCTGCGCGACGTGCTCGATCCGCGCATCCGGCGTTAGTCATCATGCCCACACCCACGCCGCTTCTCGAGGTTCGCGACCTCTCGGTCAGCTTCAAGACCTATCAGGGCCGGGCCCGGGTGCTGGACCGGGCCAGCCTGTCCGTGAACCGGGGGGAAATCATGGGCCTGGTGGGCGAGACCGGCTGCGGCAAGTCCGTGCTCTCCCGGGCCGTGTTGCGCATCATCCCGTCGCCGCCGGGGCGCATCGACGGCGGGGAGATCCTTTTCGAAGGCCGAGATCTGCTCGCCCTGCCCAGAAAGGCCATGCGCAGGCTTCGCGGGGACCGTATTTCCATGATTTTTCAGGAGCCCATGAGCAGCCTAAACCCCGTGTTCACCGTGGGCAACCAGATGCGCGAGGTCATCCGGGCCCACCGCGAGGTGAGCCGGGCCGAGGCCCACGCCGTGTGTCTGGAGATGCTTGAGGCCGTGCGCCTGCCCGAGCCCGGGGCGGTTTTGGCGGCCTATCCCCACGAACTGTCCGGGGGCATGCGGCAGCGAGTGATGATCGCCATGGAGCTGTCCTGCCGTCCGGCCCTGCTTTTGGCCGACGAGCCCACCACGGCGCTGGACGTCACGGTCCAGGGCCAGATTCTGGCCATTTTGGCCGAGCTGTCCGCCCGTGAGGGCCTGTCCATCCTTTTGGTCACCCACGACATGGGCGTGGTGGCCCAGATATGCCGCCGGGTGGCGGTGATGTACGCCGGGCAGGTGGTGGAGGTGGCCGACGTGGAGAGCCTGTTCGCCCGTCCGGCCCATCCCTACACCCGGGGACTGATCGCCTCCATCCCGGGCCGTGCCGGGGGCGGCGAGCTCTACGCCATCCCGGGCAGCGTCCCGAGCCCCATTGATCCGCCGCCGGGCTGCCGCTTCCATTCCCGCTGCACCCAGTCCGGGCCGGACTGCCGCCGGGCCGTGCCCGGGATGGTTCTCGTGGCCCCGGACCATGCCGTGGCCTGCCACCAGTGTCCCGGGGGAGGTCGGCCATGAGCGACCCGCTGCTTTTGGTTGCGAACCTGTGTAAGGCCTTTCCCCTGGGCGGCGGATTTTTCGGCGGCGGGAAGCGTTTCCTCAAGGCCGTGGACGGGGTGGACCTGTCGTTATCGCGCGGCGAGACGCTGGGGCTGGTGGGAGAGTCGGGCAGCGGCAAGTCCACGGTGGGCAACTGCATCCTGCGCCTGCTGGACCCCGATTCGGGCTCCATCGCCTTTGACGGCGTGGAGCTTACGGAACTTTCGGGCCAGGCATTGATAAAGGCCCGGGCCCGGATGCAGGTGGTTTTCCAGGATCCCCAGAGTTCCCTTGATCCGCGCATGACCGTGGGGGGCATCGTCTCCCTGCCGCTTCGGGTGCAGGGGTTGGCCCGGGGCCGGGAGCTTCGCGACCGGGCCAAGGCCAGTCTGGCCGAGGTAGGGCTTGGGCCGGAGTGCCTGGACCGCTATCCCCATGAATTTTCCGGCGGCCAGCGCCAGCGCATAGGACTTGCCCGGGCGTTGGTGGCCGATCCGGCCTTCGTGGTCATGGACGAGCCGACCAGCGCCCTGGACGTGTCGGTCCAGGCCCAGATCTTAAATCTCATGGCCGGACTTCAGGAAAAGCGCGGCCACGCCTATCTGTTCATTTCCCACGACCTGACCGTGGTGCGCCACGTCAGCCGCCGCATCGCGGTCATGTATCTGGGGGCTGTCGTCGAGACCGCGCCCACGGACGCGCTGTTCACGAATCCGGCCCATCCCTACACCCAGGCGCTTCTGGCCTCGGCGCCCCTGCCGGACCCGACGAAACGGCAGAATCTGGCCCGGCTGACCGGCGACGTGCCAAGTCCCGTGGATCTTCCGCCGGGTTGCCGTTTTCATCCCCGCTGCCCCGAGGCCATGCCGGTGTGCGCCACGCAGCCGCCGCCGAAGGTGTCCCTGGCGGCGGGACATGAAGTCGTCTGCCATTTGCACAGTTCAGGCTAATGCCGTAAAAAGAAAGGGATTCCAAAGGGGCCGTGCCCCTTTGGCCGCCGGAGGCCTCCCTTCCCCGACACCTCGCGCGCAAATCCCATGTCAGAACGCATCATCCATCAGAGGATAGTAGAGCCATGAAAGTCTTCATCAGCGCCGATATTGAAGGAGTGGGGGCCGTGGCCCGCCACGAACACTCCCGGGTGGACGGCCGGGAATACGCCGTCGCCCGGTCCCGCATGACCGGCGAGGTCAACGCCGCCATCGCCGGGGCCTTCGACGGCGGGGCCACGGCCGTGACCGTGGCCGACGCCCACAACGTGGGCTTAAATCTCATCCCCGAAGAGCTCGACGAGCGGGCCCTGCTGGTCATGGGCTCGCCCCGGCCTCTGTCCATGGTCCACGGCATCGACGCCACGTTCGACGCGCTTTTCTGCGTGGGCTACCACGCCATGGCCGCCACCCGCGACGCCAGCATCGTGCATACCTTCACCGGCCGTATCCAGGAGGTGCATCTGGGTGGGGTCAGGATCGGGGAGATCGGCTTAAACGCCGCCCTGGCCGGGGCGTTCGGCGTGCCGCTCACCTTCCTGGCCGGGGACGGCGCGGCCTGCCGCGAGGCCGAGGCGCTTTTGCCCGGGGTGCGCACCCTGTCCGTGAAGGAGGGCATCGGCTCCTACGCCGCCGTGTGCCAGCATCCGACCCGGGCCCGGGCGGCCATCCGTGCTGCGGCCAAGGAGGCGGCGGCCAATCCTCCCGCAGTCAAACCCCTGGTTCTTTCCGGAGAGGTGGAGTTGGTGGTGCGCTGCACCACGGCCTCGGGCGCGGATCGGGCGGGCATGATCCCCCGGACGAGGCGTTTGGACGACCTCACCGTGAGCTACCGGGGAGCGGATGTCATCGAGGCCTTCATGGCGTTTAACGCCATGACCTGCCTGGTGGAACTGGTGCCCTTCATCTGATCCCTGCGCCTGTTCGCATCCGGCGGCGTTGCGCCGCGGGCGGGAAACGCCAGGAGGCGGCCGTTTCCGGTCGGCTCCTGGCGTGTTCTTTTTTAAGGCCATGGCCGTTGGGGGGCGGATGGCGCGTTCCCGGACACGTGCCTGGGTATGGTTGTTCGGAAGCGGAATGCATTCAAACGATCAGCTTCAACAGTCGGATGCCCGGATCTCGAAGGCAGGACAGGCAAGACCGGCATGCCCGGGCCTTCGGGGGGATGCGGCCGCAGTCTCGCGCCTGGGGGCTGTCAGGGGACGCGGGAGGCGTCGGCCATTTCAGAGAGGATGACTGACGCCGTGTTTTTGATCTTCGCGTATCCCTGGGCATTGGGGTGGCCGTCGTATTCGGAAAAATCATCCGGGCCAAGGAGCAGGGAATGGAGAGAGCCGGGTGACGCGAAGGACGCAAGTTCCTGCACCAGATGTTTCGTTTTCTCCTCGAAGGCGTGCCGCTCGGCCTCGGGCCTGGAGCTTACGGATAAAAAGACGGCATTGTGCGTTCCCACATCGGAAATGATCCGCCGGATGGCCGCAAGGTTTTTGTCCATGGCCTCGTTGCGGGCCGATTCCGTCATATATATGTCCGCGTCCGTGATGGATTTCATGGTCGCGCGGATGTAGCGATAAAAATAGAGCCATCTTCTCAGAAATCCATCAAGCGACTTCTTCACCGATCTTCCGTGCCTGCTGCGACTGCGTGATTCCGTTGCGGCCAGGATGTCTTCCTGGCTGGATGAAGGATCTATCCCATACCAGTAATCATCCGTACAAATTCCTTTGTCGATGCAATCCAACTGATGTTGGTCCCAGCTAAAGATTCCGCGTTCAAAATCATTCTCGATGAATATGATGAGAACTTTTCCGATGTCATAGTCTTTCTTGATATCCTTAAGCAAGAGTTCCCACTGTTGCGGCCCGGTCCCCATGAGCCCCATGTTGACCAATTGGGTGTCAGGGTTGTTTTTCTGAAAATCCTCGTCAAGGGAGTAGAACCAGGGATCACAGGTCTGGCCTTCGGTGAAGGAGTCGCCGAGCAGGGCGATGGTTTTCTTGTTCTTCTCAAGGTCGGTTCGCTGCACCAGACCAACATTGTTTGTTTCCAGGGTGACGTCGCCTTCCAGGATTGCCGGGGCTCCCGGGTATTTGTAAATCGTGACCGACCTGACCCGGGCGTTGGGCGCATAGGTCCAGTAGGTGTTGTCGACGTTACGCAAGGCGTTTCGCGAGAAATACAGATAGCGGTAATCGAATTCATAGAAAGATTTTGGGAGAAAATGGCACAATATTTCAAGTAACGTCACGCAAAAAACCATGACAAGGAAAAAGCCGAGTAGAGACTTCGTTTTCATGCCCACGGGCATCCTGAGCTCCTTTCTGCAAGCACTTCCCAACATCCCCTGGCGTCCGGCGGCGTCCAGAGAATCCCAGCCCGGCATCCCGACGCAAGCGGTGCGTCAGTGACGCCGGGCTGGGCCGACGTACCGATTCCGTGCCCGTCATGAGGATTTCCCTGGGCGTCCGGCCGCCTGGGGGCCTGGGGCCGTTTCGGCCGGGCCGTTTTCGGAAGCCGCCTTCCATCCGCCGCCCAGGGCCTTGTAGAGGGAAACGAGGCTGACACGCAAGGCCGCTTCGGACTGGCTCAGTTCCGTTTGGGCTGCGTAAAGCGAGGCGTCGATGACCAGCACGTCGAGAAAGGAGGTCAGGCCCTTGCCGTAGCGGATTTCCGCCAGCCGCCGGGCCTGCTCATAGGCGGCCACGGAGGCGGCCAACCGCTGCCGCCGCTCGGATTCGGCGTAGTAGGAGGCCAGGGCGTTCTCCACATCCTCCAGGGCCGTATGGAAGGCCTGGCGGTAGGCGGCCAGGGCCTCGTCGAACAGGGCTTTCTGCTTCTCCACCCCGGCCCGGGCCTTGCCCATGTCGAAAAGCGGCCAGGACACCCCCGGGATCACCGACCAGTACCAGGTGGAAAACCCGGCGATGTTTGAGGGGCTGACGCCCTGTAGGCCAAGACCGGCCGTAAGGTCAAACTTGGGATACAGATCCGCCACGGCCGCACCGATCTCGGCCGAGGCCGCCGCCAGTTCCCGTTCCGCCCGGCGCAGGTCGGGGCGGCGGGAAAGGAGTTCGGCAGGCAGGCCCGTGGCCGACACGCCCGTCAGGGACGGCTGGGGGCGCGGGGGGGTCAGCAGGACGATGAGGCTCTCGGGGGGCTGGCCGGTCAGGACGCCGAGCCTGTGGATGGACTGGGACACCGTGGCCGTGAGGCGCGGCGGGTCCGCCGCCGTGGACGCGGCCTGGCCTTCGGACTGGGCCACGTCGAGTTGGCTGGTCAGTCCCAGCCGGAACCGTTCCCGGGTGACCTCCACGGTCTCTTCCTGGCTCTTCAGGTTGCGCCGGGCGATGTCCAACTGCTCCTGGGCGGCGCGCAGCTCCATGTAATTCTCGGCCACCTCGGCCAAAAGGGTGAGCCGCGTGGCCTCCATGTCCCAAATGTCGGCCTCAAGCGCCGCCTGGGCCGCCTCCCGTTCCCGGCGTTTGCCGCCGAAGATGTCGATCTCCCAGGTGGCGTCGAATCCGGCCGTAAAAAGGGTGGTGGTCGTCGTCGTGGTTGAGGCGTTTTCCGTGCCGACCGACGTGGACCCTGTTCCGGTCGATGCGCTGCCGCCAGAGCCGCCCGTGCCGCTTCCTGCGGAGGAGGTTCCCGTGCCGGCGTCGAGCAGGCCGTTGGCCGAGGTGGTGGAGTTGCCGGTGACGTCCACCCCAGGGAACAGGGCGGCCCTGGCGATGGCCGCCTCGGCCCGGGCTTGGCGCACCCGCGCCCTGGCTTGGGCCAGATCCAGGTTTGCGGCCATGGCCCGGGTGACCAGTTCGTTTAAAATGGGATCGTCAAAGGATTGCCACCAGGCCGCCGCCGCAAGCCCCAGGGCCTCATGCGCCTGCCCAGGGGCCTGGCTTGCCGTCCGGGCGAACTGTTCCGGGGCCTCCAGGGACGGCGGACGGTAGTCGGGGCCCACGGCCAGGCAGCCCCCGAGGATCACGGCCGGGAACAGGGCTGCCACAGCGGCGAGGACGGGACGCACGGTCATTTCCCGGCTCCCTTTGCCGGAGCGCCAGCCGCTTGGACCCGGGCCAGGGCGAAAAGCCCTTGGCCTAGTCCGGCGAAAGGCGCATCGGCATCCGCCTCGGAGACGTCCCGGGCTGGGGCCGTTGCGGCGGAACCGGAGGGGGAGGCGGGGACGGGCTCGGGCTTCGTCTCGATGAACACGTCCATCTGCTGGCCCACGTAGACCGGCAGGGCGGCGGGGTCCAGGTCGAAAAGCACCTGCAACACCCGGGTGTCCACACGTTCGGTGCTGGTCCCGGCCAACTGGGTCTTGGACACCACATACGGCTCCACGCGCACGAAGCGCATGTCGGCGCGCATGTCCCGGTTACCCCGGATGTAAGCCACGGCGCGGGTTCCCGGGGAGAAACGCCAGGCGTCGTTTTCGTCGATGTCCGTGCGCACGTGCAGCCGCGACACGTCGCCCAGGCGCAGAAGCGGGGTGTCCACGGCGCCGGCCACGGCATATTCGCCGGGATGGATGTTGACCTGGAGCACCGTGCCGTCCGTCGGCGCGCGCGCCGTCAGGCGGTCCAGGTCCGTGGCTGCGGCATCCCGCTCGGCCTTGGCCGACTCCACGGCGGCCAGGACGCTTTCGAGCTTGGCCTTGGCCAGAAGCTCGGCATTTTTGCGCTGCTCCACGTCGTCCTTGCTCACCGCCCGGTGGTCGGCCACGTTGCGCACCAGGGCGAACTGCGCCGTGGCGTCGCGCAGGGAGGCCCGGGCCTCCTCCACGGCGGCGATGGCCACGGCCAGTTCGGCGGTTTTGACGGCCAGCTCGGCCCTGGCCTCGCGGTCGTCCACCAGGAAAAGGGGGTCGCCCGCCTGCACCCGGTCGCCGACGGCGACGAACACCGTCTGGACCACCCCGGCCAGGGACGACCCGATCCCGATGATTTCCGAACGCGGCTCGACGATGCCGCCGCCTCCGATATAGGTTTCGAAGGGGGCCTTGGCGGGCAGGGCCACGGGCTCCGGGGTGGGTGGGGTCGGATTGGAATACAATCCCACGACCACGGCCAAGGTCAGACCGGCCAGGGAAACGGCCATGATAAGCTTGTTCGTCAGGCGCATGAGGGGGTGTCCGATACGGTTTGCAGGCTGGTTTCCTGGATGACGCCGTCGTCCATGTGGGCGATGCGGTCGGCATAGGGGAAGATGCGGGGATCATGGGTCACGATCACCAACGCCCGGTTGTTCTTGACGGCCAAGGACTTGAGCATGTCCATGATTTTGGCCCCGGCGCCATGGTCCAGGGCGCTTGTCGGTTCGTCGCAGACCACAAGGCCGGGGTCGTGCACCAGGGCCCGGGCGATGGCCACGCGTTGCTGCTGGCCCCCGGAAAGCTGGGTCGGGGTGGCCGAAACGCGGTCCAAAAGGCCCACCTGGTCCAGGTGGCGTTTTGCCCGGCGCAGGGCCTCGGCCCGTTTCACCCCGTTGATCAAAAGGGGGACGGCGACGTTTTCCAGGATGGTCAGGCACGGCACCAGATTGAAGGACTGGAACACGAAGCCGATGTGCCTGCCGCGAAAGCGGACCCGCTCCCGGTGCGAGAGGCGGGCGAGATCCTGGCCAAACAGGGCGCAGGAGCCCCGGTCCTGGTCGAGGATTCCGGCGATGACCGAGATGAGCGTGGTCTTGCCGCACCCGGAGGGGCCCACCAGCATGAGCAGTTCTCCCGGGCGCACGTCCAGGTCCACGCCGCGCAAGGCTTTGGTGGCGGTGTCGCCTGCGCCGTAGGTCTTGGTCAGGCCCCGGCAGACGACAACGGATGGGGTGTCCAGGGGTTCCATCAGTTTTTGAACACCTCGGCCGGTTCCAGCTTGAGCACCTTGCGGGCGCTGAAGAAGGCCGCCGCCAGGACGATCAACAGGACGGCCAGGCCGCTGGCGCACAAAAGCGGCATCCCGACCTCAAGCTTCATTTCGTTTCCCTTCCAGGTGGAGGCGGCGAAGGCGGCGGTGACCCCGGAGCCGATGCCGAAGCCCATGAGTCCGGCCAAGAGAGCCTGGAGCAGGATCATGCCCAAAAGCATGCGATCCGTGGCCCCCATGGCCTTGAACACCCCGAAGTAGCGCAGGTTGTCCAGGGTGAAGTTGTAAAATATCTGTCCCGTGACCGCCGTGCCCACCACGAACCCCACCAGGACCACGAAGCCGAAATTGATGAGCATGGCCGAGTTGTGCAGCATGAAATCCAGGGACCGGCTTTTGAACTCGTCGGCGGTGTAGGCCGCCAGATCCGTGGCTGTTGTGATGCGCCGGGCCACGGTCTCGGGGGCCAGCCCCGGCTTGGCCTTGGCCAGGATGAAGGACAAAAGCTTGCGTTCGCTGGAGGCGTAGTTTTTGGCCTTGCTGTAGGTGGTGTACAGGATGGGCTGGGACTGGAAGGTGGGTGTGGCCTTGGCGATGCCCACCACCGTGGCCCGCTTTTCGTTGATCTCCAGCGTGTCCCCCACCCGAAGCGGAACGCCGGGCTCTCCGGGGCGTCCCATGTGCCTGGCCAGGCGGCCCCTGGCCCCGGCCTCGTCCACAATGACCGCGTCGGGCATGCGCAGATCGGCCAGATTGCCCTCCACCATGATTCCGGGACCGCCGATCAGGGTGGCGTCGTCAAGTCCGAGCATGATCGCCCGTTCCAGCTCGCCGTTTCCCAGGCGCACGGTGAGGCTGCCTTTGTACAGGGGCACGGCCCACTCCACGCCCTCGATGCCGCGCACCCGGTAGAGCTGGGTGTCCAGAAGGGCCCTTGAGTCCTCGCTGGTGCGCACCTTGGGGTCCATGACCCAGATGTCGGGCAGGCTTATGTCCGTGATCAGGCTGTAGGTATGCGACAGCATGGTCAAAAGGATGCTGGGCTGCTGGATGATGATGATGGAGGCCATGGCGATGCCGACAATGATGCCCAGGTATTTGCCCCGGTCGCCAAAAAGCATCTGCAAAGCGATTCGATACATGAAGGTGCCGCATCCTGGTTAGCGGGGAGAGGGGGATGGCCCGGGGAGGCGTCGGGAAAAACCATGCGGTGCGCAGGGCGGCCGGACGGACGCCACGGGCGGAACATGCGAACGCAACATGCCTTGCCGTTGGCAAGAACCGTTCCTTTCTTGAAAAAGCGGCTATTTCAATGAGATGAAGTATTGTGGCGTGCGTTTCTGCACATATACGTGCAATGACATGCACACATATGTGCAGCGTGGGAGGGGATGTGCAACCGGGTCGGCCAGGGGTCGGTCGTCCGTTTTACCGGGACGGACGACGATTTTTCGCCCGCCGGGCGCCGAAAACGACCGGGACGGTGGGGGCGAGGGGGAGGCGGCCCTGTCCCGGCCCGGGACGGATCAATCGCCGCCGCCCGTCTCGGCCGTTACCGGAGTCGGCGTTTCGGCCGGGGCGGCCTTGGCCTTGCCGCGCCTGCCGCCGGGAAGAAACGCCCGCAGGGCGTCGGCGGCCTTCTCGATCTCCGTGGCCTTGGCCAGGAGGCACATCTCGCCCTTGGGGGATATCCAGTGCCAACCGGCGGGCTTGGTCAAAAGCGTGGCCCCGTGTTTCTCCAAAAAATCCCGGGCCTGGGAGACGGTCGTTTCCTTCTCGATATCGGCCAAAAGCGTCTCGTGCTCCAGGGCCACCGAGGCGTTGCGGAAGATTTCAAAGGCCCCGTGGACCACGTCGAACAGGGCGAAATCCCCGGCCTTGCGGCTTCCCGTGAGAATCTTTTCCAGGGTCGCCAGATCTTTTTGCACCATTTTCAGTTCACGCAGGGCCAGTTCCCTGGCCTGATCGCTTTTGTCCCGAAGCGTCTTGGCGATGGCGGCGGCCGTGGTCTTCATGGGCGTTCTCCCTTTCCGGCAGGCATAGCCCACCCGGGACGGAAAGGGAACCGCCGGGAAGGATTTCCCCATCGGGAAAACACGGGGCCTGGCGGCTTGCCAGGAGCGCCCCGGGGCGGTTATGCGATACCTGTCGGCCGTGTTGCGGCCGGGAGTTGGCACGGAGGTTCTTTTTGGACATTTTTGGAGTCTTGGACGCATTTGCAGCCGCTGCGGGCAACGGCCCGAACTGGAGGGAGACCTGGCCCTTCGGTCCCGGCTATTCCGAAGGATTTCTCTCCACCATCCTGAAATTCGGGCTGATCGCCGTATTTTTTCTGGCCATCGGCCTTTTTTTGCGCTTTCTGTTCGGACCTGGCGGATGGATGCGCGACAAGGAATTCGATCTGCCTCCGCCGGGCGATCCGGCCTCCCGGGCAAGCGCCGGGCCGCCGCCCGCCGCCCCCGGTCCCGACCCGGGGACATCCTGCCGCACCCCGGACGACCCCCATGCTTGATCGCTTTGTCGGCCGTTTCCAGGCTTATGTGGATCGCTTCCTCACGGGCGACGCCACTGACGACGGGCGCGTGAATCTCAAATGTGAACACAGCCTCATGGTGCTGGCCGAGGCCAGGATGTTGACGCGGAACCTTCGCGTCGCCCCGGAACCGGCGGACCTCATCCACCTGGCGGCGCTTTTTCACGACACCGGGCGATTCCCCCAGTACGCGGCCTACAAGACCTTTCGCGACGCGATAAGCGTCAATCATGGCCGCCTCGGCGTGGCCACCCTGCGCCGGGAGCATCTTCTCGCGGACCTGCCGCGCGCGTCGCGCGCCTTGATTTACGGGGCCATTGTCATGCATAACCGATTTGCCCTGCCCGCCGCCGTGGCCGCCGCGCCGACGAGTCCCCTGGCGCTGGCCGCCCAGGTGGTGCGCGATGCGGACAAGCTGGACATCCTGCGGGTCATGGTCGGGCATTTCGAGGCCAAGGGAGGGGGGGACGAGGTGGTGACCATGGCCTTGCCCGACAGGCCAAGCGACTATTCCCCGACCCTCGTCGCGTCCCTTTTCGGCGGGCAGGTGGCCCGCTATACGGACATGGCCTGCCAAAACGACATGCGGCTGCTTCTGATTTCCTGGGTGTACGGCTTCAGCTTTCCGGCCGCGAGGCAGGAGGCGTTTTCGCGCGGCTTGATCGGTCGGCTGTTTGCGGGACTTCCCCGGACGAGTGAGATTGAAACCGCCAGGGACCATGTGTTTCGGTTGGCTCCAGGCGGCAAACACGGCGCCTGACGGCGCGGACGATACCTTCCATGGAACGCACCTCCACCGTTTTCGACACCGTGGTCATCCTGACCAACAGCGAGGAACACGCCAAGCGGGATCGCTACACCATGCAGGCCTTTCGTCCCCGCAGCGTGGTGCATTTCTCCAGCGGCTCCGAGGCCATCGACTATCTGAGCGTCAACCGGGCGGACATGGTGCTCCTGGATTCCAGTCTGGACGACATGGACGGGGTGCGTTTTTTAAAGCTCATCCGTCACAACATGCAGCTCAAAGACACCCCGGTGGTCATGGTCACGGCCGACAGCACCCGCAACCATGTGCTCGACGCCATCGCCGCAGGCTGCGCCGGATACATCATCCGTCCCTATTCCTCCGAGACCTTCAAGCAGCATGTGCTGCGCGCCTCCCAGGTGGAGCGCATGACCGAGATCGAGCAGCAGCAGGTCAAAGACGCCCGCGAGATGGTGGACATGGGCAATTTCGACGACGCCATCGAGGCCTTCGAGGAGATCGTCTCCGAGCAGAACCTGGCCCGCAAATACTACGACATGGGCTGCAAATATCTGGTCAAGCAGAAGTACGGGCAGGCCATCATCGCCTTCAAGAAGGCGGTCAAGATCAACGACCTGTTCGCCGAGGCCTACAAGGGATTGGCCGAGGCCTACAAGGGCAAAAGCGAGATGGAGCAGTACAAGACCTTCATGCAGAAGGCCGCCGAAGTGTATGCCCAGTTCGACCGCATGGAGGAGACCAAGGAGCTTTTTATCGAGGTGCTCAAGTACGACGCCGCCGCCCCCAACCCCTTCAACACCCTGGGGGTTCGCCTGCGCAAGAGCGGGGATCTGGCCGGGGCCCTGCACGCCTACAAGCAGGCCATCGAACTGACGCCCGATGATGAAAACATCTATTTCAACATGTCCAAGGCCCATTATTTCATGGGCAACATCGCCGAGGCCAAGGTCAGCGTGGAGGACGCCATGCAGCGCAATCCCGGCTTCACCGAGGGGCGCAAGCTCTACCGCAAGCTTTTCGGCAAGGATTATCCCAAAAACGAAACCGACGAGGCGACCGGGGCGCGGCCCGTCAGCGCCTACCACGCCTCGATTCGCGACGATTGAGCCGCCCCATGGCTCCCTCCTGAGCCGGACAGCGGATCACTTCGGATCGGTTCCCAGCCGGAAAAAGAAGTGGCGCAGCGTCGGGTCGTCGGCCTCGAAGCCCTTTTTGCGCAGAAAGGCGAGAAAGGCCTTGGCCTCCTCCACGCCCTGGTTGATCTCGAAGGTTTTTTTCAGGTGCGCGAAGGCCGACTCCATGTCGCCTTTCTCGAACATGGCCCGGGCCATGTTCAAATAAATGTTCTCGTCGCGCGGCGAGAGCTCGGCGGCCCGGCCATAATAGCGCATGGCCTCGTCGAAGAGGTTTTTTTTGCGCAGCGCGATGCCGAATTCGTTGAACAGGTGTTTGTGGGCCTCCTCGAAGCTCTCGTCCATGTCCACCAGCCGGGAAAAGACGTAGCGGCCCTTGTCCAGTTGGTTGAGCGCCAGATAGGCCAACCCCAGCCCGAAATTGGCCCGGATGTTCTCCTCGTCGATGCGCAGCACCATCTGGTACTCGATCTTGGCCTCCACATTCAAATCCTGCTTGCGGTACCAGTCGCCGCGCACGATGCGCTGGGTGACGTAGCGGTAGCCCAGGTCCGGCTCCAGGGAATAGTCCGCAAAAAAGGTCTCCCGGTTGACCAGCGCCTGCTGGCCGACGGGGAAGAAATTGGTGTCCAGGCGTTTGAGGGAAACCATGTCCGGCCCGCATTCCGAGGCGAACCAGTAGATTTTTTCCGGATCGAAGCCGTCCACGCCCCCGGCCGGGCTGCGGGCCTCCGGGACGCCTTGGCCCGGCGGCCCGGCGGTCGGGGCCACCGGCGCCGGGGACGAGAAGATGCCCTTGATCTTGTGGGGTTCGTCGCCGTCGTCGATGACCGGGGAAATGGCGGCCATGTCTTTGGGCATGGTGCGCCGCGCCTTGTCGCGGCCGGAACTACGGGCTTACCAAAATGACCACACGTCGGTTTTTGGCCTGATTTTCAGGGATGGATTTTCCGTCCGGACCCTCGTTGGGGGCCAGGGGCCGGGTGTCGGCCAGACCCATCACCGCCAGATCCTCCTTGCGCACGCCATGATCCGTGAGGAACCGGGCCACCCGGCTGGCCCGGGCCGAGGACAGCTCCCAGTTGGAGGGGTACAGCCAGGATTCCATGGGCTTGTTGTCCGTATGGCCTTCCACGGTGATCCTGACCGGAAGCGACTTGAGGGAGTCGGCGATGTCCGTGAGCAGGGGCAGGGAGCCGGGCCGTATCTCGGCGCTGGCCAGATCGAAAAACGCCGCCCCGTCCAGACTCACGGCCAGGGACTCGCCGCGCTGGATGATCTCGGCCTGCCCGGTCTTCCCGGCCAGCTTGGCCTCGATCTCCCGGCGCAACAGGTCGATGTCCCGCTGGGTCGGCGGGGGGGCGGCCTTGGCCCGCATTTCGGGGACGGCAGGGGCGGGCGGCGGCTTTTTGGCCGGTTGCTCCTGGACCTTGGGCGCTGGTCCGGGCGGCGTGGCCCCGGGTTTTCCCCGCTCCCTGGTCATGGCCTTCTCCATGGACCCGGCCACGGTTTCATAGCGGGTCATGTCCAGGTGCGACACGGAGACGATGAGCACGAAAAAGCACAACAGCAGGGTCATCATGTCCGCCAGGGAGAGCTGCCAGTGCTCGTCCTCGTCGATGCGGCGTTTTCTTAGGTCGGAAAGCTTGAGCATCGTGTGTCCGTTCCTGTTTCCGCCCGCCCAAGGCCGCGGGTTACGTCCCCCAATATCCAACGGTATGAACCGCGCGGGAGAAAACGTACAGTGGTTTTCGCCGTCTGGAAAACCCGGGGGTGTTTTTGCCGCAGGCGGCGCGGCCGACGCTTACGTCCCGGCCTTGGCCTGGGGTTCGCGCCTGCCGATGGAGGCCCAGCGCCGGGGCGGCAGATAGGCCCGCAGCTTGTCCAGGACGATGGCCCCGGGGGTCTTGTCCTTGATGAAAAGGGTGCCGTCGCGGATGACGCACATAAGGATCACCCGCTCCTCGATGCGTTTTTCCACCTTGATGGCGATGGGCAGAAACAGCACGTTGGCCAAAAGGATGCCGTAGAGGGTGGTGGTCAGGGCCACGGCCATCTGGAAGCCGATCTGGGACAGCCCCCCGGCCATGGACTGCATCATGCCGATGAGCCCGATCAGGGTGCCGATGATGCCGTAGGCCGGGGACAGCTTGGCCATGGTCCGGTAGATGCCCGCCGAGGAGATCTCCTGCTGGTAGGTCTGCTCGATGCGGGTGTCCAGGATCTCCTTGATCTCCTCGCGGCTGTAGCCGTCCACGAGCATCTGGATGGCGCTTTTTAAAAATTCGTTCTCGATGCCCGGCAGGGTCTTTTCCAGGTGGATCTTGCCCCGGGCCGAGGCCTCCCGGGCGATGCGCACGATCTCCTCGATGTAGTTGCCAATCGGCAGTTCCTCGCGCTTAAGCGCCATGAGGAAGGTGCTGAAGACGCGCATGACCTCTTTCATGGGAAAGCAGATGAAGGTGGAGGCCAGGGTGCCGCCGATGACGATGGCCAGCCCGGGAAAGTTGATGAAGACGCGGACGTCGTCCGTGGACAGGAAGGTGGCGTAGAAAAGGATGCCGATGCCGAAGATGATGCCGATGACCGTGGCGATGTTCACGAGCCGAGTCCTTTAAGGGATTTGATTCTGTCCATGAGCTCCTGCTCCACGCCTGCGGCCTCGTCCTCGTCCATGTCGCCCAGGTTTTGGGCCTCGTCCTGGACCACCTTGGCGATTTTTTTGGAGAGGTTTTTATAGATTTTTTCCTGGGCCTCTTCGCCCGCCATGGCCGCCAGCACCGCCAGCTTGTGGAAGCCCAGGCTGGAGAAGACCTCCTGCAGGGTGGCGTTGTCCACGGCCGCGATGTCGTCCACGGTCTCCAGATCCTCGATTTTTAAGCGCGGACGCTTGGCGCGTTGGAAAAAATCCTTCCCCATGCGCTCGATATAGGCCAGGGCCGAGGGTTTGTGGAAGAAAAAGAGGTTTTCGGGAATCTCCCGGAAACCGATCTTGCGGTAGATCATCTCCGGGCCGGCCTCGGCCTCCCGGGCGAAATCGGAAAGGTCCATGAATTCCAGGTCGCAGGAGAAATCCGACGGGGCGCGCAATTCCTTGGACAGGTTTTTGGCCACCTGGAGGAATTTTTCCTGGTCGGGGATGCGCAGGCTGCGGTCCATGACGAATTCCGGACCCTTTTTCTTGGTGTCCAGCAGGGGGTCGGCGCGGTAGTAGGCCGATTTGATCTCGGTCAGCTCAATGACCGCCATCTTGGCCAGCTTTTCCACGATCTCGTCGATCTCGATCTGGGAGATAAGGAGGATGTCTTTGATGGCCCGGCAGACTTCGGCATAGCTTATTTCAAACAGCCCGGGCCTGGGAGCGGATGCGGCGGCCGCCTTGTAGTGCAGGGCCAGGACGCGGCACACGGAATAAAACATGTTGCCCGAGGGCCGCTCGGTGATCCGGGAGCTGAGCGTCTTGACCCGGTCCACCAGGAAACCGGTGATGATCTGTACCGGACGGGGGCTTTTGACCAGCATGGTGCGCAAAAGCGGCCGGTCCAGGATGATGACCTCGGTGAAATCCAGGGCCTCGGCGTTGGCCGTGCGCTTTTCGCCGCTGATGATGCCCATTTCCCCGAAGATCTGGCCGGGACCGCGTTCCCCGAGGTTCACGCGCTTGTTGCCGATGATGCGATGCACGGCCACGCGGCCCTGTTTGATGAGATAGGCCACCTTGCTGTCCTGGCCTTCCTTGTAGATCAGGGCGCCTTTATGGAAGGTCTTGGTCTTGACGCCGTTTTCATCGGCGAGAAGGTCCGAATCGTGCCGCATGCGTCTCCCCTTTCAAGTCGTTTCACGGGGGCGGATTTCCAAGCGTGTCCGGCCCACGTCGCGCGCCGCCGGACTTGATCAAAAGATGTAG
Organism: Desulfolutivibrio sp.; assembly: GCF_036584575.1. Taxonomy (NCBI): domain Bacteria; kingdom Pseudomonadati; phylum Thermodesulfobacteriota; class Desulfovibrionia; order Desulfovibrionales; family Desulfovibrionaceae; genus Desulfolutivibrio; species Desulfolutivibrio sp. The sequence goes on along the minus strand of NZ_JAZHDB010000221.1, from coordinate 6,859 downwards.
CGGCAATCCGTGGCGAATACAAGACATGCCGCCGTGTTGGGCATATTTCCCGGGGATTTGATTCGTTTTTCATGCGCCGGTCCCGCCGATTCGTCCATGGCTGTGCGCCGCGCAGGCCACGCGTGGCCGGGCAGCCGCCTGCGCTGGCGGGAATGCGGCGTTGCCGGGCTTTACAAGCGCCCCGGGCCGGGAATGGTTCGGGCATGGTCGGCCCCCCTGTGACGGCCAGGGCTGCCGCAGGGGATACCCGGCTGCGTGTTTGCGGGGGTGTTTGGGAGGGTCAGCGAAAGGCGGGCCTACTTGATCACATTGTTGTGGCCCACGACCTGGGTGATCGGGCTATGGTCCCCGGACGTGGCGGTTTGGTTGATGGATTGATCGACGCGAATATCGCCGATGATGGCCTTGATTTCGGCCAGGAATGCGGGATTTTCCTGCAGGAGCATGAGCAGCCGCCCTTTGACGGCCTCCTGGGCCTGCGGGCTTGTCGGGTTCTTCTCAAGCTCCGCAAGCTTTGTGACGGCACCTTCTCCGTCCTTGGTGAAGTATCTCTTCACCATGTTGTACAGGTTTCTCAAGCCAGACGTACCTAGCTTCGTCGCCAGCTTCGTCGCCAGCTCCGTCGCCACCCCCTTCGCCACATCAATGGCCACAGACTGAGCGGCGAGGAGAAGGATTGTTAACGTGGTGGCGATGGTTCCCGTATCCATGGTGTTCCTCCTAAATAGTTGTCTGATTCAGGTTGTCGCCTAGTCCTTCAAACAAGGCGCGGTCGCAAGCCTCGGGATTTTTCCGGAACAGGGTGTCTGCATCCTCACGGGAAATGCCGTGGCGCAGGGAGAGCCAAGTCACCATGGCAATCATGAAGTTCTTGCCGACGGCTTTGGGTTATTGCCGCGCAACCGTGTAATACAGCCTTGCCGCTTCTTGCGCGGCGTCTTTGGCTTCTTCATGCTTGCCGATTCCGGTGAATAATTTTGAAAGGTTATTGAGGCTGCCTGCCAAGACCGGGCGGAAGACATCCGGGCGGGTGTGGGCCAATTCGCGGCGAATAGTCACCGATTCTTGGGCGGGTTCCAAGGCCTCTTCGCGCCTGCCGAGCTCGGAAAGTATGGCGGCAAGGTTGTTGAGGCTCATGGCCAAGTCCGGGCGGAAGGCCTCCGGACGAGCCTGGGCCAATTCGCGCCGGATAGCAACCGCCTCTTGCGCGGCGTCCAAGGCCTTATCATGCCTTCCGAGTTTGGTGAGTCTGTTGGCAAGATTATTAAGGCACGTGGCTAAGTCCGGGCGGAAGGTATCCGGGCGGGTGTGGGCCAACTCCCGATACAAGTTTGTCGCCTCCTGTGCGGCCGCTAAGGCCTCTTTACGCCTGCCGAGTCTTGCGCGTATGATGGCAAGGGTGTTCAGGCTCATGGCCAAGTCCGGGCGGAAGGCATCCGGACGGGTGTGGGCCAACTCCCGATACAACTCCGTCGCTTCCTGTGCGGCGTCCAAGGCCTCTTCAGGCCTGCCGAGATCGGAGAGTATGTTGGCAAGGTTGTTGAGGCTGCCAGCCAAGTCCGGGCAGAAGGCATCCGGACGTGCCTGGGCCAATACGCGGCGAATAGCCACCGCCTCTTGAGCGGCGTCCAAGGCCTCTTCAGGCCTGCCGAGTTGGGCGAGTCTGATGGCAAGGTTGTTGAGGCTCATGGCCAAGTCCGGGGGGAAGACGTCCGGACGGGCCTGGGCCAATTCGCGGCGAATAGCCACCGCCTCTTGAGCGGCGTCCAAGGCCTCTTCACGTCTGCCGAGTTCTGCGAGTCTGTTGGCAAGGGTGCTCAGGCTCATGCCCAAGACCGGGCGACAGGCGTCCGGACGGGTCTGGGTCAATTCGCGACAAATAGCCACCGTCTCTTGAGCGGCGTCCAAGGCCTCTTCACGTCTGCCGAGTTCACCGAGTCTGTTGGCAAGGTTGTTCAGACTTGTAGCGTAAGCAATCTGCTGCTCCATGTTCCGTTCTGGCAGTTTCCGCAAATCCACCACAAGCCGCTCCGCCAACATCACACCCAATTCACGCAAAGCCAGCGTTTGTTTGGGCATGGCATTTGACAGAACTATCAACATATTCAGGGAAATGCCTTCAAGTCCGACCAAGGCATGGAGCCAGGCAACAGCCCGCGTTTGTTCCACGGCCCGGGCCGCATCCTCCGGCGTGAGGGAAGCCGGGGCGAAGTCCTGGACGCACCGGAAGAGCACGGCCGCCACCATGGCGGGCGTCTTGGGAGAGGCGCGCAACACCGCTTCGGTGCTGGCTTGCGTCTGGCCATGGCCGAGATGCTCAAAGAGGAAGGCTTCGCCGACAATGTCCGGGAGGATGGGCGCCACACCCTCCTTGCCGTCCGGCAGGAGTTGCTTCAGCGTATGGGCTACGGTGTCGTTCCCCAACTCTTCATGTCCCAGGGCATGTTTCTCCTGGCGAATGAGTTTTACAAGCGTCCCGCCGTCCAGGCCGCCGCAAAGCGTGGCCAGGGCGGCCATATGCGACAGAAACCGTTGCAGCGATGGGTTGCCGTTGCTGGCCCGCGTCAGACGGGAATGTTCATGCTCGGACACAGTCTTGGCCAGATCGGCCCGGCGCAGGGAGAGGACATGGCCGACATCTCCTTGGCGGTGTATGACCATGGCGGCCATCATCAAATAGAGCGGCGCACCGGCCCAGTCGGCCTTTGCGAGGTGGTCGCGGAAAGCGGGTGCGTCTGCGGGCAGGGTCACGGTGCTGCCCAGACGCTTGAGCATGTCCTGCATGATGCCGATCTGGATATCCGGATCGTCCAGGCCGGGCAGACACATGGGGCGACCGTCGAGTATCCGCCCCGTCAGTCTATAGCCGCCGGGAAATACCTGTTTGAGCCAGCCCGCTTCCGGATCGGCATGGCGCTCCAGAAGGAGAATGCGCAGGGGACGGGGGCTGTCTTGGACGTCGGCCAGTTCCTCCATCCAGGTAGGCAGAACATCCGTCAGGGTCATGGCGTAGTCGAAGACGGCCAAGGTGGGTGTCTGCCAGCCCCTATCGCAGAGATTGGTCTGACTCAGGAAACGGCGGGCCTCTCGTTCGCGGACAAAACCGGCCTGCCATGAAGCGCCCTGTCTCTGCTCCAAGGCCCGGCACAACTCCATGGCGAAGCGGGTTTTGCCCGTACCGGCCCCACCGGTGAGGACGCGCACCGAGACCGGACGGCCATGGTCCGTCGTCGTCGCCCAGGTGATGAATTCATCCAGCAAGTTTTTACGGCCGACAAACTCCGTGGCTTCCTCGCGGGGCACGAGCAAGGCGGCTTCGTCTGCCGAGGTGGATGTCTGGGGAGGGCGCTCACGGAGAGGCCGGATGAGCTTCAGGGAAGGCGAGACACCGATAATATTGTTGTCGCCATGGACCTGGATGATCCGGGACTGATCGCCAGCGGTGGCGGATTGGCTGGCGGATGGGTCGGGCACAGCACACTCCTGGTTGCAAGAAAATCAGTTGCTGCAAATGATACCAGATAGACGATACAAAGGAAAGAGGTGCCGAGGTATATGTTACGGGGCGAAGCATCGTGTCGAGACACCCGAGACAAAAAGGCATCGTCAAAAACAGCAGCGGCAATCCGTGGCGAATACAAGACATGCCGCTGCCTTGGGAGCATTTCCCGGGGATTTGATTCGTTATTCATGCGGAGGTCCCGCCGATTCGACAATGGCTGTCCGCCGCGCAGGCCACGCGTGGCCGGGCAGCCGCCTGCGGCTTGCGGGAATGCGGCGTTGCCGGGTTTTACAAGCGCCCCGGGCCGGGGTAGAAGTCGCGCTCCAAACCATGCACAGCACAGGGAGGTCGTATGTCGGACGCAGGCAGGTGCCGCGAGGTGGCGGTCCTGGCCCAGGGAGGCGCAGGCCCCGAGGGGGAGCGGCACGGATTGGTGCGCCTTGCGGTGGAGAACCCCGGCTGGGAGGCGGCCGTGGCCGGACAGTTCGCCATGCTGCGCCCCGTGTGTTTCGGCCAGGAATTGACCTGGGCCCGGCCCCTGTCGCTTTTCGGGGTCACGCCGGAGCGCCTGGAGTTTCTCATCCAGGTCGCCGGGCGGGGCACGCGCCGTCTGGCGGCCATGAACCCCGGGGACCGGCTGGTCCTGTGGGGGCCCTTGGGCCGGGGGTTCGCCGTGGAGCCGGACACGCCCACGCTCCTCCTGGCCGGGGGCGTGGGGCTGGCCCCCTTCGCCCCGTACATCGCGGCCCATCCCCGGCCGGAAAACCTGCGTCTGGTCTTCGGGCACCGGCCGCCGCTTAGCGCCTATCCCTTTGCCGAGATGGCCGCCAACATCCAGGCCGAATCCTTTCATGAAGAGAAACCCGGCGACCTGGACCGGTTCACGGCCCTTTTGCGGGAGCGCCTCGCGGGCTACCGCGACGGGCTGGTCCTGAGCTGCGGCCCGAGGCCCTTTTTGGCCGCCGTGGCCGACATGGGCCGGGCCGCGGGGGCCCGGGTCCAGGTGTCGCTGGAGAACCGCATGGCCTGCGGGGTGGGGGCGTGCCTGGGCTGCGTGGAGAAGGACGCCTCGGGGGAACTGGTGCAGACCTGCGTGCGCGGGCCGGTCTTTTGGGCCAAGGATCTGGAGGCGTTTTCCGAACACCACGGGACGCCCGGGAAAAACGGGGGGTGTTCATGCGGGAACTAGGCGTCGATCTGGCCGGGCTGAGCCTGAAAAATCCCGTGATCACGGCCTCGGGCACCTTCGGCTACGGCCTGGAGTTTTCCCGCTACGGCGACCTGAAAACCCTGGGCGGCATCTGCGTCAAGGGACTCTCGCTCAAACCGCGCCAGGGCAATCCCATGCCCCGGGTGGCCGAGACCCCCTGCGGCATGCTCAACGCCATCGGCCTGCAAAACTGCGGCGTCGAAACCTTTGTGCGCGACAAGCTGCCGTTTCTGCCCTGGCGGGACACGGCCGTCATCGCCAACCTTTACGCCTGCGAGGCCGGGGAATTCGCCGAACTGGCCGGGGTGCTGGCCGCCGAGGAGGGCGTCGCGGCCCTTGAGGTCAACATCTCCTGCCCCAACGTCAAGGCCGGGGGCATCCTCTTCGGCCAGGATCCGGCCATGGCCGCCCGGGTGGTCACGGCCGTGAAAAAGCGGGCCGGGTCCAAGCCGGTCATGGTCAAGCTTTCGCCCAACGTCACGGACATCGCGGCCGTGGCCCGGGCCGTGGAGGCGGCCGGGGCGGACATCCTGTCCCTGGTCAACACGCTTTCGGGCCTGAGCGTGGACGTGTTCTCGCGCCGTCCCCGGCTGGCCAACGTCATCGGCGGGTTGTCGGGACCGGCGATCAAGCCCGTGGCGCTGCGTTGCGTGTGGCAGGTCTGCCGGGCGGTGGGCATTCCGGTCATCGGCATGGGGGGCATCGCCTCGGCCGAGGATGCGCTGGAGTTCATTCTGGTTGGCGCGCATGCGGTGCAGGTGGGCACGGCCAATTTCCTGCGTCCGGATTTCGCCTTCAATCTCGTTGAGGAACTGCCGCCGCTTCTGGAACGGCTCGGGGTGTCGTCGTGGGAGGAGTTTCGGGGGGGGCTTCGGGTGGAGTAGAATCTTATGCCTCCCGCAGGGCCTCCACGATCTTTAAGCGCGAGGCCCGAAGCGCCGGGGGCAGGCCGCCCAAAATCCCCATGAAGACCGAAAACCCCAGGGACAGCATGATGATGTCCCCGGTCAGGGCGAACTTGAAGGCCAGTTCCGAAAAGGTCTGGAAATTGGTGGTGGAGAAGGTGAAAAAGTTCAGGACCGCCGCCGCGCCAAGCCCCATGGCCCCGCCAAGAAGCGACAGGAACACCGATTCGGCCAGAAACGCCAAAAGGATGCTGCCCCGACCGAACCCCAACGCCCGCAGCGTCCCGATTTCCGGCACCCGGTTGGCCACGGCCGAATACATGGTGATCATGGCCCCGATCATGGCCCCCAGCGAAAAAATGATGGTCAGCGACACCCCCAGGATGCGTAAAAACTTGGCCATCATCTCCGACTGCTTCTCATAATACCGCGTTTCCCGAAACGTCTCCGCCGTCAGTCGCGGGTCGCCCTCGACCCCGGCCCGGAACGCCTCGTACGCTCCATAATCCCGCAGTCCGGCCACCACGATGGAATAGGCGTCACGGCCGAACGAACGCATCACCTGGTCGGCGTCGGCCCAGATCTCGGACGAAAATCCCGTGTTCCCGGCGTCGAAGACGCCCACCACCTCCCACTCCCGTTTTCCGAAACGCAGCCGGTCGCCGATCTGCGTCCCCGTGAAGCCCTTGGCCACGTTTTTTCCGACCATGACCTCGGTGCTGCCCCGCCGGGGCTCCCGGCCCCTGGCCAGTCGCACCTGGGGCCGCAGCGTGAGCGACTTCACATCCGTGCCCCGGATCACGGCGTTGGAGATCTTGCCCGTGGACGCGCGCGGCAACCCGATCAAAACCACCACCTCCCGGGCCGCCATGGCCGTGCCGTCCGGGGCCACGGCAATCTCCGGCCGGGTGGTCATCACCGAGGCCTGGGACCGCTCGATGCCGCTTTGCACCTCGGTCTCCGAACCCTTGCGCAAGACCACCGCGTTGGTCGGCGAACCCGTGGACACCAGCGTCTGACGCAGGCCCTCGGCCAGCATCAGCGTGGCCGCAAAAACAAAGACCACCAGCGACATGCCGCCGGCCGTGAGGACCGTGGTCATGCGCCGCGTCAACAGGTTGCGGTAACTGTACGACAAGGGAACCGGCATCGTGACGTTCCTTTCCGGGGCTGCCGCCCCGGCCCCCTGCGCCTGAGCGTGCGGCCGCAGGCGCACGGGGCGTCGATGAGCGTGGTCAGGTC
>NZ_JAZHDB010000220.1:0-10837 GCF_036584575.1 Desulfolutivibrio sp. | reverse complement strand
CGACGTGGCCCGCAACCGGCAGGCCATGGGCCAGGCCCTGGAGATCGGGGCGGCCGGGGCGGCCGTGCGCATCTTTGCCGTGCCCACCAACGAGGAACTGGAGATCGCCCGCCAGACCGTGGAGACGCTGGCCGCCTGAAACGGCGGCCTGGACAGAAACCGGGCTGTTTTTTTCGAAGAAGACACTCTCCAAAAAGGATGGACCATGCCCGACAAGGCCCTGCGCAAGATCGTTTTGACCCGCACCGTGACCCTGCCCGATCCGGTCAGGACGGCCATGTGCCGCCGTTCCCCCGAGCTTGGGCCGCGCATCCTTTTTTTCAGCGGCGGCTCGGCCTTGCGGCGCCTCAGCCAAAAGCTTGTGGACTACACCCACAACTCCATCCACCTCATCACCCCCTTCGATTCCGGGGGCAGTTCGGCGGTCCTGCGCAAGGCCTTCCGGATGCCCGCCGTCGGCGACATCCGCAACCGGATCATGGCCCTGGCCGACCGCAGCGTGAAGGGGAATCCCGAGATCTTCGAGCTCTTCGCCTACCGCCTGCCCAAGACCGATCCCCCGGAGAAACTGCGCGAACGCCTGGAGGCCATGGCCAGGGGGGCCGACCCCCTGGTGCGGCGCGTTCCCGACCCCATGCGCAAGATCATCCGTTCCAATCTGGGGTTTTTCATGGACAGAAGCCCCAAGGATTTCGATCTGCGTGGGGCCAGCATGGGCAATCTGATCCTGACCGGCGGCTATTTCAACTACAAGCGCCAGATCGATCCGGTCATCTATCTTTTCAGCCGCCTGGTGGAGGCCCGGGGCGTGGTGCGACCCATCATAAACGCCGACATGCATCTGGTGGCCACCCTGGCCGACGGCACGCGGCTGGTGGGACAGCACCGGCTCACGGGCAAGGAGACGGCCCACATCGCCTCCCCCGTGGCCGACATCCATCTGGCCGACGATCCGGCGGGATTCATTCCTGTGGAGCCCAAGCTCAAGGCCAAGGTGGCCGACCATATACGCGGGGCCGACCTGATCTGCTATCCCATGGGCAGCTTTTATTCCAGCGTGGTGGCCAACCTCCTGGTCAAGGGCGTGGGAGATGCGGTGGCCGCAGCCGAGTGTCCCAAGGTATACATCCCCAACCGGGGGCACGACCCCGAGGAACTGGGCATGGGCCTTGCCGACAAGGTGGCGGCCCTTTTGCGCTATCTGGGGAAAAGCTGCGGCGCGGCGGTGGAGCCACGGCGGCTTTTGCAGTTCGTCCTGCTGGATTCGGGAGATCGCGAGGCCTTGTCCGAGGCGGCCCGGGTGCGGCGTTTGGGGGTGGAGGTCATTGAGGCCCCGCTGATGAGCGAAAAGAGCCAGCCCTATCTCGACCCCCGGCGGGTCATCGAACATCTTCTGGCCCTGGCCTAGGGCCGCGACTCGGAACGCATGGAAGGGCGCCGCGCCATCATGCCTGGCGTCCCTGGCGCGTCCCGCAGCCTGAAACCGCCCCGCGCGCCGGGCGTTCCCCGGGGATCGCAGGCGCCTCAGGCCGCGTTGGTCTCCAAAAGTCCCTGTCCGTAGAGGTGGGCCAATTCCTGCGTCCGTTTCCGGACGGCCTCCAGGTCGCCGTTTTTGGCGGCCATGGAGACATCCTCCAGAAACGCCACGCCTTGGGAAAATCCCAGGGTGGCGCCGACGCTTTTGAGCGTGTGGGCGTGGATGCGAAGGGCCTGGGCGTCCCCGGCGTCGGCGGCGTGTTGCATCTTTTCCAGGAGCTCCCCGAATTCCTTCAGGGCGGCCTGAAAAATGGGCTCCAGGGTCTGGTCGTCGATGCCCATGCGGCGTTTGGCCTGTTCCTTGTCGAAAAGGGGCGGTTTGTCGGCGGCGGCAAGGGGGGAGCGGGTGAGAAGGCGTTCGATCAAGGCCTCAAGCTCGAAGAAGTTGACCGGTTTGGCCATGTAGCTGTCCATGCCCGCCGCGCGGCATTTTTCCCTGGCCTCGTCCAGGACGTGGGCGGTCATGGCCACGATGGGCGTGGCGGCGCGATCCGCTCCCGCCTCCCCGGCCCGGATGCGCCGGGCGACCTCGATGCCGTCCATGCCGGGCAGTTCCAGGTCCATGAGCACCAGGTCAAAGGCTTCCCGGGCCAGAATCTTCAGGGCCAGAAACCCGTCGGCGGCCACGGTGATCTCATGCCCCATCTTGTCCAGGTGGAGTTGGGCGACCTTGACGTTGACCGGATTGTCCTCCACCAGCAGGATTTTCGCTGGACGGCCTGGGCGTGGGCGGTCAGCGTTTTCCACGCGGAGGCCCGGGACGGCGGCGGGCTGCGTGCGGTCAGGGTCGGCCTGGCGAAACAGGGTCGTGGCGGTGAAGACGCTTCCCCGGCCTTCCCGGGAGACGGCCGTGATGTCCCCTCCGAGCATGCGGGCCAGGTGGCGGCTGATGGCCAGGCCAAGGCCGGTGCCGCCGTATTTTTCGGCGTTCGCGTCGTGGGCCTGGGTGAAGTCGTCGAAGATATGCGGCAGTTTGGCCGGGGCGATGCCGATGCCGGTATCCTCCACGGCAAACGCCAGGGGAACCATGGCCGCATCGCCGCCCTCTGGAACCGGCCGCCGGTCCACGCCCAGCGTCACCGTGCCGCGCTCGGTGAATTTCACGGCGTTGCCCACCAGATTGATCAGGATCTGGCGCAGCCGCCGCCCATCGCCGAACAAACGACCGGGCACGTCAGGCGCAAGGCGCAGGTCAAGGGAGATGCCTTTCTCCCTGGCGTTTAAGGAAAAGGTCTTGACCACCGAGTCCAGCAGGTCCCGCAAGTCGAACTCGGCGTTTTGCGGGACAAGCTTGTCGGCCTCGATCTTGGACAGATCCAGGATGTCGTTGAGCAGATCGAGCAGATGACCGGCGGCCTGGCGTATGGTGCGGGCGCATTCGCCCTGCTCCGGCGGCAGGGTGCTGCGCAAAAGCACCTCGGCCATGCCGATGACCGCGTTCATGGGGGTGCGGATCTCGTGGCTGACGTCGGCCAGAAAACGGCTCTTGGCCTGGGAGGCGCGTTCCGCCGCGTCCTTGGCCCGGTGCAGGTCGCGCTCCAGGTCCTTGCGGTCCGTGATGTCCACGAAGGCCCCGATGACCCCGGTGACCACCCCGGCCTCATTGCGTAGCGGCGAGGCGTTGCCGAACAGGCAGCGTTTGTGGCCGTTGTCGAAACGCATCTCCAGCTCCACTCCGCGAATCGGGACGCCGTCGCGGGCGGCGCGCTGCATGGGCAGCTCCATGGCGGGCACTGGCACGCCCTGGGCATAGACCTGGAAGTGCTTCGGCGCAGGGGCGTCGCCCGGGGTCATGGAGAGGTTTTTTTCCGGGGCCATGCCGAGAAATTCGTGGGCCGCCCGGTTGCCGGTGATGGTCCGGCATTGGGGGTCGCGGGATATCCAGACGATGGCCGGGATGGATTCCATAAGCCCCGTGAGTTCGGCCGTGCGTTCGCGCACCCGGCGATCAAGCTCCGAGGCGGACTGGCGAAGCTCGCGCTCCATGCGTGTTTGCTCGGTCACGTCACGGGCGATATGCAGGGCCCCGGTGATGTGTCCCTGGCTGTCGCGCAGGGCGTCGAAACGCAGGTCGATATATCGCGGCTCGGCGTTTTTGCCCGAGATGGCCTCGGTGACATGGACTATTTCCCCGTCCAGGGCCCGTCCCCACAGGGCCGCAGCCTGGGCCCGTTCCGGGGGAAACGCATCGAGCAGATCCAAAAGACTGTCCCCGATGGCCGGGGTCACCCCGAAAAGCGCGTCAAACTGTCGGGAAAACGCCTCATTGTGCAGGATGATCCGGAAGTCCGGGTCAAGCGCGGCCACAGCGTCCGAGGTGGAGTCGATAATGGCCCGGTTGAGGGTGTTTGAGGCCGAAAGCGCCACGGCTGTCCTGGACAACTCCCTCTCGGCCTGGGAACGGGCCTGGACCATGGCGTTTATGGCCTCGGCCAGTTGCCCGATCTCGTCCCTGACGGCGCCGGGGGGGCGGATGTCGGCCCGGGCGTCCAGATTGCCGTCTTTGATCTCCAGGGCCAGTTTTTTGATCCGGCGCACGGGCTTAAGCACCGAACGGTCGAAGAAGTAGATGGAAAAGCCCGTGGCGGCGGCGGCCAGGAACAGGATGACCAGCAGTCGCCGGGCGGACTGGCGGGACATCTCCCGGGAATCGTCCAGGAACAGGTCCATGCGTTGCCGGGCCAGGCCTTTCAGATATTCGGCGTCGGCGGCGATGAGGGTGAACAGCGGCCGCAGGCGCTCGTTGTAATAGTCGATCCTGGCCTGTCGGGCCATGACTGCGGATTCCAGATGCCGCAGATCGTCGATATAGCGTTCGTGCTGTTCGAGCAGGCGCCTGGCGTGCAGGGCCTCGTCCCTGGTGAAGGGACGGGGAATCTCCAGTTTGGCCTGACGCAGGGAATCCCGGAACAGGGCGTCGGCCTGTCCGATTTCCAGGGCGTCGTCGGTCTCGTTGGCGTGCGCCAGCTCCCTGGCCATGGCGTCGAGCATCCCGGCGGCGTCCGAGATGCGCTCGATGGCCTCCATGACGCGCACCACCCGGGGGATGGTGGCGTCCGCCTCCCTGGCCATGGCCCGGATGGTGACCATGGCGTAGATCCAGGCCAAAAGCGACAGGAGGGCCAGGCTGGCCACGATGAGGATGTGGCGCCAGCGGAGCGTGCCGATCATGGGCGGCGTCCCGCGCGGCGCGGCCTGACAGGGCGTGGGGTGAACCAACGGTGATGTGGTGATTCCATACGCATTATCCGTTGTGGGCCGTCGCTCCCAAAAGGGCCATCAGCATGTCCGGCGAGGGCAGAAAAAGGGCGCCCGGCAGTTTTTCCCGGATGAGGTTGGTCGTCGAGTCGCCGCAACCGACGAAAATAGCGAGGGTCTCCGCACCCCTGGAGGATGCCGCCAGGGCCATGGGGATGTCCGCCGGGGTGTCGCCGCAGGCCAGATGCGGGCCGTTTTCGATGCCAAGGCCCAGGGAGCGGTCCAGATAGGCCACGGCGTCGCCCTTGTCGAAGTCTTTGACGCCCCCGGCGTCGTCCTCGATGGTCAGGATGATCTCCAGGTCGAGTCCGGTGTCTTCGATGCGCAGGTGCTCTCCGGCCGGGTCCAGGGCGGCCGCCACGTCGCGCACGGAGGCGAAAAGCTCCAACGAGCGGTCTTCGGGCACGGAGCCGTCCATGTCCTGGCGGGCCAGGGTGGTCTGCCCGAATTTGAATTGCAGTCCGGAGCCGATCAGGGTGAACACCTCGTTTTCGGGCCGGTGGACCAGGGCCAGGAGACGGTCGTTGAGCGCCTTCAAAAGTTCTTTTTTCCAGGGCGCGATGGGCAGAGCCCCCCGGTTTCCGGCCCGGTCCAGGTATTCCCGGCCCTTGGAGGCCCCGTAGGCGAAGACGCCCGAGGGGATGGCCGTGACATCCAGAATGCCCGGCCCGCGCAGGGGGGCGGAGGTGAGCATAAGCGGGTACGTTGTCCGGTTCATGGCGAACCGGCACAGAAAGACCGCCGAATAGGCCGACTGCACCGAGGTGGCGTAGCGTCCGTGGTAGGACTGCACGGTGCCGTCGCGGTCGGTGAAAAAACAGTTGAACCGGCGGTCTCCCAGGAACTGCCGCCCGGTCTCCAGGTGGTCGTCGAAACCGTCGATCTCCCTGGCCAGATGGCGCAGCAGGGCGTTCTCACCGGCGCCGAGGTAGATGAGATCCTTTTCCAGTTCCTCCCGTTCCCGGTTCAAATCCACGCCAATGCTGCGGCCGTCCGGGAGCAGAAGCTCCTTCATGCTTCCCCGGCCGCCGGGACGGGACAGGGCCGCCAGGGTGCGTTCCAACAGGGCGGCGTGGGCGGGGTCCGGGGTGCGTCCGTCCAGGATTTCACGCACGGCGGCGGTGCGGATGGCCTGGGAGGCCTCCATGGCCGCGCGCAACTGGGCCAGGGTGTCGATATCGTGGGGCGGATGGGGGAGGGCGTGCATCATGGTGTCAAAACTCCAAAAACAACGGACCACGTCGGGGTGTCCGGAAAAAGGATGCTGGACATGGACCTGTGGCGTCGATCCAGGGAATGCGCGCCGAGGCGGCATTTCACACGAAAAGCCGCGACATGGCAAATGAAACCCCACGCGGGCATCCGCAGGACCAAGCCTGCGCCCCCTGTCGGCGACGCGAAAGCGAAAGCCGCCGCTTCTCGCCTGTTGTCAGCCGCAGGGCCATGCGTTACCGTATAACCGCCGTCATCGGCTCCATCTCGCACCCATCTGCCGGAGGAGAACATGCGCCTTCTGACCCGATCCGACTTTGACGGACTCATTTGCGCCGTGCTGCTGAAAGAAGCGGGCATCATGGACGACTGGAAATTCGTCCACCCCAAGGACGTCCAGGACGGCAAGGTGGCCGCCAGCGACAACGACATCCTGGCCAACGTGCCCTATGCCCCGGGCTGCGGCCTGTGGTTCGACCACCATTCCAGCGAGCAGGAACGCCTGGACTTCAATTTTTCCTTCCAGGGCGTCTCCCGGCTGGCCCCGAGCTGCGCCCGGGTCATCTGGGACTACTACGGCGGCCACAAGACCTTTGCCCCCCGCTTCGACGCCATGCTCGACTATGTGGACCGTTGCGATTCGGGCAACCTGACGGTTGCGGAAGTCGAGAACCCTACGGGATGGATTCTTTTGAGCTTTCTCATGGATCCGCGCACGGGCCTGGGGCGCTATCGGGACTACCGCATCAGCAACTACCAGCTCATGGAAAAACTGGTGGAGATGTGCCGCATCGAGGATGTGGAAACCATCCTGAACGATCCCGACGTCAAGGAGCGCATCGCCCGTTATTTCGAGCAGGACGCGCTTTTCCGGGAGATGCTTAAAAAACGCGGCACGGTACACGGCAACGTGGTCCTGCTCGACTTCCGGAACCAGGACGAAATCTACACCGGAAACCGGTTCGTCGTCTACACCATGTTCCCGGACTGCAACGTCAGCGTCCAGGTCATCTGGGGAAAGCTCAAGCAAAACACCGTCATTACCGTCGGCCACAGCATCACCAACCGCACCTGCAAAACGGACGTGGGGGCGCTCATGTTGGAATACGGCGGCGGCGGCCACGCCAAGGTCGGCACCTGCCAGGTGGACACGGCCATCGCCGAGGACGCCCTGGCCGACATCATGGCCCGGTTGCAAAAAAACGGATGAACATGTCTGCCGCCGTCCCCGGTTCCCGCGGGCTTGAGCTGCGATTCCCGGGGCGTCTCGATTTCTCCGAGGCCATGGTCCTCCAACAGCGTGCGGCCGAGGCCCTCAAGGCTGGCGGCGGAGGAGGCACGGTCTTTGTGCTGGAGCATCCGCCGGTCATCACCCTTGGGTCCAACAAAAAGCTCAATCAGGTGTTGGCGGCGCCCCCCGGCGTACCCGTGGTCCAGACCGACCGGGGCGGCGGGGCCACCGCCCACGAGCCCGGGCAACTGGTGGTCTACCCCGTGGTGCACCTGCGCCGCCTGGACCTTGGGGTCAAGGCCTTCGTTTTGCGCATTCTGGAGGCCGGGGCCAGGCTTCTGGCGGAGATGGGCGTGGCTGCCGAACCTCGCCTGGACCCCCTGGGCCTGTGGGTGGATGGCCGCAAAATCGCCTCCATGGGCATTCACGTCTCCCGGTTCGTGACCACCCACGGCCTGGCCATCAATCTTATAAACGACCTGGGCCTTTTCTCGGCCATGGTGCCGTGCGGCCTGCCCGGCGTATGCATGACCTCCGCCGCCCGGGAGCTCGGCCACGCCGTGGATACGGCCGCCGCCGCCCGGCGCATGGCCGAACTGACGACCGAGGCCCTTTGTCCGGACCCCGCCCCGTGACCCCCGATTCCCGCGAACCTTCGCACGCCCCCAGTCCTGGCGATCCCGACGGTCCTCGCCATCCGGACGATCCTTGCGAACCGGGCGGCGTTCCCGCCGACTGCGACCTGGGAACCTACCAGTTCCATCTGCCGCCGGAGTTGATCGCCCAACGCCCCCTGCCGCAGCGCGACGCCTCCCGGCTCATGCTCCTTTCCCGGGAAACCGGCCGCGCCCGTCAGGCCCGGTTCGCCGATCTGCCGGACCTTCTGCCGCCCGGGGCGCTGCTTGTGGCCAACAACACCCGGGTGGCCCCCGTCCGTCTCTTCGGCCGCAAACCCACTGGCGGGGCCGTGGAGTTTTTGCTGCTCACCCCGCCCGTGCTCCTGGCCGCCGCGCCCGATCCCGACCGGCCCGGCCGTGTGTCGGCCCGGGCCGTGGGCCTTTTGCGGGCCGCCAAGGCCCCCAAACCCGGCGATCGCGTGACCTTTTCCGACGACCTGTCCCTGACCGTGGTCTCCCGGGGCGAATTCGGCCACGCCGAGGTCATGCTGTCCTACCTCGGCCAGCTCCCCGACATCCTGGACGCCATCGGACACATGCCCCTGCCGCCCTACATCAAGCGCCCCGACGAGACCGCCGACGCCTCGCGCTACCAAACCGTCTACGCCCGCCGCGACAAGCCCGGCTCGGCGGCCGCACCCACGGCCGGACTGCACTTCACCCCGGCCATGCGCCACGCCCTGAAAAAACGCGGCTTCGACTGGGCCGAGGTCACCCTGCACGTGGGCTACGGCACCTTCAGCCCGGTGCGCGTCACGGACATCCGCAACCACGACATGCACCGCGAGCATCTGGAAATTCCCCCGGAAACCGCCGCCGCAGTCGCCCTGGCCAAATCCCAGGGCCGCCCGGTCATCGCCGTGGGCACAACCTCCGTGCGCGCCCTGGAAGGGGCCTTCGCCGCGACCGGAACCATCGACCCCTTCGTCGGCGCCACCGACATTTTCCTGCGGCCCGGCTGCGATTTCCACGTCATCGACGGCCTTTTCACCAATTTTCATTTGCCTGGATCAACCCTGCTGATTATGATATGCGCTCTGGCCGGAACAAATCAGGTTCTTTCGGCTTACCATGAGGCCATCAGCGCCGGGTTCCGCTTCTTCTCCTACGGCGACGCCATGTTGATCGTATTCAAGGGCCTGCACCTCCCCTGCGGACAGTACTCCTGCAAGGTCATTTACCAATCGCGGCGGTTCGGGCCTTGTCAGCAGAGTCTGCGCCTGCAGCGCAATAACCGTTGTAAGCCACAGCGCCGCTATCATCATGAATCCGTGTCTTTTCATTTTCATACCACGGTTTCGTCAGTATCAAAAGAGATGGCATCCGGGAGCTCATTGACGTCATCCTTCAATCTCGGGAAATGTTCCCTTAGCTTCTCTCCGGCCATCAGAACTCCTTCTGACAGGCCTTCGGCAAATAGTCCCTCGCTGAAACGTTGTTGCATGTGATCACGAATGCTGTCCCAGAATCCCGCCGGCACAACCGCATTGATCCCTGAATCTCCTATTATGGCGAATTTACGCTCCTTAAGAGCCAGGTAAATGAGCACACCATTGCGGTCAGCCGTCCTGTGCATGCCCACCTTCTTAAACAACCATGCCGCCTCATCAAGGACATTCGCCTTGCAGGAGGTCTCAACATGCACGCGGACCTCGCCGGAGGTTGCATGCTCAGCCTCTGCAATGGCACTGACAACGGTCGCCTGCTGCTCGGGAGTAAAGAATGTTGATGCTTTCATCGGATGAGCGTCAGAACTCCACCTTCGGAGCTACCTCTGTTCCCTCCTGGGCTTCAAAGTAAGGTCTGTCGTTGAACTTGGTGAATGAAGCGATCAGGTTATTCGGGAATTGCTTGATGAAAGTGTTATACACGCGCGCGGCATCGTTGAAGTTGTTCCTCGCAACGGCGATCCTGTTCTCCGTACCTTCAAGCTCCACCTGCAGATCACGGAAATTCTGCGTTGCCTTCAGTTCGGGATACCTCTCCACAACAACCATCAGCCGCTGAAGGGCAGAGCTTACTTCGCCCTGCGCAGCCTGGAACTGCTGAAGCTGCTCAGGTGTTATATTTGAAGGATCAACGGTGACCGAGGTGGCCTTGGCCCTTGCCTCGATGACCCTCGTGAGTGTCTCCTGCTCGAACTCGGCAGCACCCTTGACAGTGTTCACGAAGTTTGGAATCAGGTCAGCCCGCCTCTGATACTGGGTTTCAACATTGCTCCATTCAGTTGCAACCTTCTCATTAAGAGGAACTATCTTGTTGTAAATGCCCACACCCCATGACACGATGAGGAGAATGGCAACAACAATGATAATAAGCACAACAAGTCCGCTAATACCTTTTTTCATTTTTCTTTCTGTTTGATTTGAATTCAAAAATAATCAAAATATCACTCGCAAAGACGTACAGTTCATGAGCTTCGCTGCCTGTTTGATTTGTTTTTTTCATTTGCCGCTTACCGCGAAACTAATTGTACTAATTTTGAGCAAAATTTTACCAGTCATGAGAACTATTGCTATCGTCGCAGGTGGAAATTCATCCGAATATCCGGTCTCAGTCCGCAGCGCTCAGGGAGTTGAAGCTGCACTGAAAGGACAGTACGAAACATACATCGTCAATATCAAGGGCACCGAATGGTACTGGGAAGACCCCAAGGGACGTCTCTTCAGGATTGACAAGAACGATTTCACACTCGTGCTGGATGATCAGCGCGTAAGATTCGATGCCGCCTTCATCTCCATTCACGGGAATCCCGGAGAGAACGGCCTTCTGCAGGGATACTTTGACATGACCGGCATTCCTTATACAAGCTGCGATGCCTTTGTCTCGGCCCTGACCTTTAACAAACAGGCATGTAAGCTGTATCTCATGTGCCTCTTCGACCACTTCAATTTCTTCGCCCGGATCGACAAGATGCACGAGC